>JAZQBS010000146.1:0-10882 GCA_045545875.1 Bacteroidales bacterium | reverse complement strand
AAGGCACAACTCGACCGCAAGATAGCCAATCTCCGTAACAGGTTGAATCGCCTTGAAAATGAGAAGGCAGCTTGCAACTGATTATCACGAATGTAGAGCTAGACAAAAGCCTGGCACCTACATCCTGTTATATAGAAGCGTTAATTGATAAAAGCACATACGAAATAATTAACTTTTAATTGTTAATTATTAATTGTTAATTGTTAATTATTAATTGTTAATTGTTAATTGATCATATGACCCTAAAGGACCTTAAGATAGGACATCGAGCTATTGTTACCGTTGTGGGCGGTGAGGGTGCATTGCGTCAGCATTTCCTCGACATGGGCATCGTCCCAGGCATCGAGGTCACGCTTATGAAGTATGCCCCCATGGGCGACCCGATGCAGATCTTGCTTCGCGGTTATCTGCTCACACTTCGCCTTGCCGATGCCGCACAAATCGAAATCACTACCGACATCCCCGTCGCTCCTCCCAAAACCCAGCCGCGTGGCGACGAGATTCCACACCCTGGTCTCGGTGAGCCCGGTCGTTATCACGAGGAGGACCAGCGTCGTCGTGAGGAGATTCGCGACAAGGAGGCAGCCAAGCATCGGAGTTCCTCTCGCCAGAACAAGGATGGAGGGAAAGTAGCCCAGCAGGCCAATCTGCTCACCTTCGCCCTTGCCGGCAATCAGAACTGCGGCAAGACAACGCTCTTCAACCAGCTCACCGGCTCCAACCAGCACGTGGGCAACTTCCCCGGCGTTACCGTCGACAGGAAGACGGGCGTCATTCGTGGCTATTCCAATACCGAGATTACCGACCTTCCCGGCATCTATTCCCTTTCTCCCTATACGGCCGAAGAGATTGTCTCGCGTCGGTTCATCCTCGACGAGAACCCCTCTGCCATCTTCAACATCGTCGATGCCACCAACATCGAACGTAACCTCTACCTCACGATGCAGCTCCTCGAACTCAACAAGCCCATGGTGCTTGCCATCAATATGATGGACGAGATGCGAGGCAATGGAGGTTCCATCCGTGTCAATGAGATGGAGGCAGCCCTGGGCATCCCTGTCATCCCGATTTCTGCATCCAAGAACGAAGGTATCGAAGAACTTATCTCGCATGCTGTCCATGTGGCACAGCATCACGAGACGCCCTATCGCCAGGACTTCTGTACGCCCGAAGACCACGATGGTGCCGTGCATCGCTGCCTGCACGCGGTGATGCACCTCATCGAACAGCATGCCGAACGTGCTGGCATCCCCGTGCGCTTTGCAGCCACCAAGCTCATCGAGGGCGACCCTATGACCATCGAGGCCCTGCAGCTCTCCGAAGGCGAAAGCCATGCCATAGAGCATCTCATCAAGGAGATGGAGCAGGCACGAGGCCTCGACCGTGCGGCTGCCATTGCCGACATGCGATTCGCGTTCATCAAGGATCTATGCGACAAGACGGTCGTCAAGCCGCATCGTAGTCGCGAGCAGGTTCGCACCAATGCCATCGACCGAGTGCTGACTGGTCGATGCACGGCCTTGCCCGCCTTCTTTCTCATCATCGGCTTTATCTTCTACTTCACGTTCTTCTCGCTGGGCGGATGGATACAGGAGGAGTTCGGCACGCTGCTCGACTGGTGTGGCGAGGAACTCTCCGAACTGCTCACGCGGCTCGAAGTGAACCACATCGTTCGGTCGATGGTGGTCGATGGTGTCTATGCCGGTGTCTCGACGGTGCTCAGCTTCATGCCTGTCATCGTCATCCTCTTCTTCTGGCTCTCCATGCTCGAGGACTCGGGCTATCTTGCCCGTGTGGCCTTCGTGTCCGACAAGCTGCTGCGTAAGGTAGGTCTCTCGGGTCGAAGCATCGTCCCGATGCTCGTAGGCTTCGGCTGTTCGGTGCCTGCCATCATGTCCACGCGCACCCTTCCTTCGGCACGCGACCGCAAGCTCACCATCATGCTCACGCCCTTTATGTCGTGTACGGCCAAATATGCCATCTACGGATGGTTCTGCATGAAGTTCTTCCCTTCCAATGGCAGCTGGATTGTCATCTCGCTCTATCTTCTGGGCATCCTTACGGGCATTCTCGTGGCTGCCATCCTGGGACATTTCATCTTCAAGGGCGAACCTGTGCCCTTCGTGATGGAATTGCCCAATTATCGTCTGCCTGGTGCACGCAATACGTTCCGTCTGATGTGGGAGAAGGCCAAGGACTTCATCCAGCGAGCCTTCACTGTCATCTTCCTGGCAGCGCTCGTCATCTGGTTCCTCCGCAACTTCAACTGGCATATGTCGATGGTCGATGAGACCGAAAGCATGTTGGCCGACATTGCCGGTGCCATAGCCCCGCTCTTTGCACCTCTCGGTCTGGGCGACTGGCGTTGGGTGACTGCACTTGTCTCGGGCTTCATGGCCAAGGAAAGTGTTGTGGGCACCATCGGAGTCCTCTTCCCCGGCGATGCTGGACTCTATGAGATCATGACGCCCTCCCTTGCCTTCGTCTTCCTCGTCTTCAGCCTGCTCTACACGCCTTGTGTCGCAGCCATCGCTGCCGTGCGTCGCGAACTGGGAGGCAAATGGGCGCTGAATGTTGTTATTCTGCAGTGTGTCGTCGCTTGGCTTGTCGCTTTCCTCGCACACCTCCTGCTTTCTGCTTTTTAATCTTCGAAAAATGAACCTGGCTACCATCATAGTTCTCCTCATCGTAGGTGCTGGCGCCTATTGGTCCATCGCAACCTTGCACCGCACGGGAGGTCGTCGGTGCGACGGCTGCTGCGGTGGCTGTTCCGATAGCCACTGCGAGATGCATCACGACCACGCCAAGCCAACGGCCGGCAAGGACGCTTGACCCATTGTCACAGCAGGAAGCAGTTGAGGCATCCGATCAGGAAGCCCAGCAGGGCGCCAAAACCAGACGATGGCCTTCAGTTCCTTCTTGGCAATGTCGTGGATGAGTTGTTCGGCCTCCATCATGTCCATCTCGTTGATGCGCCGCTCGATGATCTGGCTGATGTCGAGTGCCTCGAGCATCTTCGGCAGCTGTTCCTCGATCACCGACTGATAGAGCTGGATGATGGCGCGGCGTGTCGAAGCCACCTGTTCGGGGCGGTCCTTGATGAGGTCCTGCACGGGCATCTCCATCACTTGTGCCACGCCTTCGGCCACCAGTTTCACCGTCATTTCGGGCGCCTTCTGTTCCAGCATCTCGTCGATGTTCTTCGCCAGGTGGCTCTCCGTCGGTCCTTGCACGAGGCTCAGCACCTTGTCCACACGGAACAGCCCCGCCACGCCGTGCTGCATCTTGTCCAGTGCGTGCTCCACGGCGATGTGGGCTATTTGTTTGCCCAGACCCGAATTCACCAGTTTGTCGGCCACCATGATCGACAGTTCCTGCGTGGCACTTTTCTCCAGCGTCACCAGTTCCTCTTCGGCCATATAGTGGCTCAGGTAGTCGCGCAAGGGTTCGCGGTCGTCGGTCAGTTTGGCCACCAGTTCGTCGAAGGCAATGCCCACTTTCTGGAGCATCTCGTCCGATAGCAGCGTCTCCTTCATCACGTCGTGGTTCATCAGGTTGGCGCTGATGGCTTCGCCTATCGACGCCGCAATTCTTCCCTTCTCCTTCGGGATCACTCCTGGCGTGAACCAAACCCTTCGCCCGAAGATATGTTTTGCTTTATGAGGCCTGAACAGCATCCGTATTGCAATGTCGTTGGTCACATATCCGATGCCTGCTGCAATCAGTGGTGTGAAGATGTAGTTTAGTGGAATCATATTCTTATATTATTTATTTCAGGAATTGTGAAACAAGAATTCGAAGATACTCATCCGATAAGCCTGAAGGTCCATGTCGGCTTATCTCATCGTGTTCGGTTGTCTTTTTTCGTATGACGTATTTGCGCTCTTTCCCGTCGATGGTAGCCAAAAGATGATAGTTCCCTTTGAACTGCTGTTCGATACGGATGTTCTCGACTTTTCGGCCAAACTCGTCAGTATAGCATATTGGGGTACTCGATTGTGTCAAATGCCATGCTTCAATATTTGCTTTGAGCGTAGTTTCAACAGCAGCAATCCATTGTTCTTCGACGCCGTGCTTCTCGGCAAGAGTGCGGAACGTAACAATGGCTTCAGCTACTTCGCGAATGATGCTTTCTGGTCTGCGAATGCCGTTTTCGGCAGCTAGCTGCATCACATCTTCAATCGTGATGTCTGCGAACTTGCCCCTTATCATCAGACAATGGTGCGTCTCGGGCAGGTAGCCTCCACTATTGAAGATGTACGTCATGTCATAAGCCGGAGACAGGCGCCAACTTCCGTGTTCGTCCATGAGGAAGGAGAAGTTCTTGTTGTGGTCGTCGGTATTGTTGGCCAAAACATTGAATACCAGACGTCGGAACACCTCTTCACTGTCTCGTTCGGTGAGGCGCATTTTTCGGCATACCCACAATAGTTTCTCATAACTGTCTGCTTCAGGGTAGAGGGCTGCCAGGGTCTGCATGTGCAGTTTCTTTCCCTGTTCGCGGTCGAAACGTTTGGTGACGAAGTGCTTCTTGCCTTCTACGTCAATCAGCCAGCACGGCATCATCTGGATTCCTGCTTTGCAGGCCATTTCGTAATACGCCATTTCCAACTCGGCAGTCGAACGTTCGTGAATGCCAAACTTCAATATGCAGTATTCATAACCCGCAAGGTCGCTGACCTGACCGCTGCGAATCTCTCCTGTTTCTCGGGTGAAGGCGATAATGGCCTTTGGCTGACGGCCACCAGCCGAAGTGCCGACAGCCAGCAATGCCTGCATCGTTAGCGACTGCTCGGGGCCGATGTGTGCCTTCTCGCGATTTGCATAAATCTGATTGGCGAGGTCAATCAAGGCCTTCAGATTCAGGCTGTCTTTCGACAGGAAATTGGTCGTCTCGGGCTGGAACTCGAAGGCACCCATCGCCCTTTTGCCAATGAAGGCCAGTTTGTCGAGGGGAGTAATCTCGCCCAGCCGGATGCCCTGTTGCTGTCGCCATTGCTCGAACAGTTCGTTGCCCCATGCATCGGGCAGGGAGTCGGCCAGAAACGGCGGCAGTTTCTGATAGATCTTCTCCGATGCACCATATATCGGGCGAAGGCTTTGAGGCAGTCTGATGGAAGCATTGAGCGGTGAGATGTCAAGCCCATTGTCCACCCAATCACGACTGAATTCGAAGTAAGGCAAGCCTCGACGCAGATCCATACTCAACCTGCCCACCTCACGCCCCCACAACATTACTTTCAGTATTCTTGTTGTCATCGCGAGTAGTTATTTGTTGTTGGTCTTGTTGGTCGTATGTCTGATGCGTTGTGCCTTTCTACCATCGTCCTTGACGAGATAGGCCGATTCGGGCAATTCGGGCATCAGTTCGTCGATGTCGTTGATGCAGCCGATGGCTTTCAGCAACAGCAGGAAGGTGCTCAGCGACATGTTGGGCACCAGGCCATTCTCGAACTTGTGAATGGTGTTGACAGTGAGTCCCGACTGTTCGGCCACGTCGCGCTGCGTCATATGGGAACGCATACGGTAATCCTTGAATCGCGTGCCCAACAAACGTACCAGTTCCGGTATCGAAAATTCATAATAATCTGTCATATTCGCTCCGCTTTATAAATTAATCAATCGGATGATTTAAGCCCTGTTTTCGTGCTTAACTTATACGATAGTTGTATTTATCGCTGCAAATATACGCATTATTTTTGAATTCCAAAATAAAAGGGGAAAAAAACACAAGTTTCACGTGTTTTTTCCCTCCTTATTAAATTATTATTGGCTGAAAAACTTTGTATTTTTTGCTGAAACATTACTCCATTTTCTTCGCATTAACAAGGCGAAGCGAGAAGTACATGGCCACACCCAGGATGACGAAGAGTCCGAGCGTTCCGACGAGGAGCGACAGGCTGGAGATGCAGAGCAGTACGTAGATGAAGATGTAGACCAGCGCCATGAACGAGCAGGCTGCCATTGCCACGTTCCGCTTCTTGATGATTGCATTCAGGTAAACGAATACCATACCCAGTATCATCAGCGCCGACACGAGGTAGGCCTTCTGGAAGCCTATCCATTCGCTGAACGAAAGCAGCATCAGATAGAAGAGCACCAGCGCCACACCGATAAGTATGTAGTTGAGCATATTGATCTCGCTGTTGACGCACATCTCCGCTACGAAGACGGCCACTAGCGACAGCAGGATGACCAGGAAGGCATATTTCAGCGCACGGTTGATTCGCTTGTATTGCCCGCCTGTAATCAGCAGTTTGGTGCCAATGTGCAGAAGTTCGTACGATTGGTCGCGGGAATAGAACACCTGGTCCACGTCATTGCGGTTCAGGCTCGAAATCTTCCAGGTCGCCTTGAAGCCATCGTCGGTCACTTCGCGATTCGAAGGCAGCATGAATCCGATGAAGCTGGGGTCCTTGCAGTTGCCCTGCATCGTGAGGACGGAAACATTGCCGATAGGGGAGAGGTTGAGTTCGTCCGAGCCCTTCAGCTCTGTGGCGATATCGAAGGCGACGGCCTCGTTGCCCACCTGGTCACTCAAATCTATAATCTTGCAGACGAGCTCCTTGTCTGTGTTGAAGATATGTTTCAGATTGGAATTGCCATAGTTGTGGAACGACTGGTTCAGTTCGATAGCCTTGCCCCCGATCTTCACCTTCACGGCGTCCTCGATGCCACGTTTGTCGTTGATGGCGATGATGACCTGGGTATTGCTCCAGTCAAAGCGCACGGGTTTCGAACTGCCCGCCATGGTGCCTGTTGTCTTCATTTCCTTCAGATTGAACATACCGCCGCCCGACAGCTTGGTCCGATAGACCAAGGCATCAAAGATGCCGCGATGCAGTACTTCGCTCTCCACATCCGTCGTCAGCTCGATGCGATCGGGAAGCACATACATGCAGGTGTAAGGCATAACGACGTTTTGAGAGTCTCTGACCACGGGCACGCAGAGGATGGGCCCGACGAAATCCTGTTTCCTGCTCCAGGTTTCAGCAACTTCGGTTTGTGTCTCATCCGACAACTTGATTCGTTCGCCGACGAGACCCATGATGCTGAAACTGATCACCCAGAATATCATTGACATAAGAGCGATAAGCAGGCATTTTTTGATGGTCTTTTCCATAATGATAAGGATTTTAGAAGTTTTGACGCTGCAAATATAGGACAATATTTTATGAAATCCAAGGGCAAAACGTCTCGCGCGTGCAAAATATATATAAAAAACAATAAATAAAGATAAATTGTATATTTTGAGGCGCAGATTCGACGTCAGGTTTCTTGTTCAAATGACGGTTTGATGCCTGTTTCTCGCCTTCTGGGTGGCTATTTGAATTATTTTTATTCTATTTATTTGGCCATGTCAGCAAAATTACGTATCTTTGCGGGCAAAAAAAAAGTCAGAAACCAAACTCTTATCAAATAACATGGACTATCAAGACGATTATGACAATCTAGAAGATTATGATTTTTTCTTATTAGAAAACGATTATCCGGACCGATTGTTATATGAAACAAGACGTTTGTTAACCAATTTTTTATGTGATTATGATTGTGAGAGATCCAACAATATTTATAATCTCAGAGTATTCTCAGATTATATCAGAATCTGTCGGAGCCTCGAAGAAGAAACCAAGGGTGTTGATATCTCAAAACTTGATATTGAGTATTATTTTCTTTTAAAAAGAGCCTTTGATGACTTCTCTACAGCAACCATATACATTTCAAATATTCTTAGGAATTTAAGGAATCATTATAAACACTGGGATTTCGATATTGTTAACGAAAATCTCGACTACTTGCAGTCGTATAGTGATGACGAGACGGTCTTTGTTAAGCAAAAGGTCCTTCAGGAATCGACTGAAGTTATGAAGTCGAGTATCAATAATTTAATTGATGCCACCATCGATTTGTATAAATCCATGCGTGCGATTGTTGACAATAATCTATCCCATATTCGAGAAGGGTTCAAGACTGAAGATGAGTTAAAGGTGTTTATCCTCGAGAATTTTCGCCGTTATGCTGCCAATTCGTGTAATGGTTTGAAGCGTTCGCTTGAAAAATATGCTAAGAAACTCAAGGCTAACCGACTAGAACCGCTTTCCCGAATTCAATGGGCAAGATTGGCAGACCTCGACGATGAGATAGATAAAAAGATTGCCGATGGAGAAGAAGTCGACTACAATGCCTACAAGGATTATTACGAAAGTAGCGAACTGAGACAGTTCAAATGGAGCAAAGAACTACTAACCTTGTTGAGAAAATACTCTAATCCAGAGGAACTTTTCGATTGGAATGTGTTGTTTCGTAATCATTATGAGATGAGTCGTGTTTTAAACGAAAACAATGTCTATTTCTTCTTCAATCGAGTCCACAGGGAGAACCTGATCAAGTGCGAACTGTATGATGGCTTGGCGGAGCAATATCATCAGTTCCTCTATGGATCGGATGAAAAAGAGGAGGCAACAAATGCTGCTCCTCAGATACCTGCCCAAGCAAATACAGAGTCATCAAAGGTGCCCGACGGCATCATCAACAAGAGGATTGACGAAGCAAAGTTGATTGATTTCATCAAGAATTATGTTGATGGTCCTTATAAGTCAAATTGCTTTTGCAAGCAGAGTTATTGGCTGTCGATTTACATCGTTTTACGTCAGAATCTGGAACAGTTGGATGGCTCGCCCATATTCCTGCCAGCATCAAGACCAAAGTTCGTCGAGTGGGTGAATGCCAACATCCAACCTGAAAGCGTGCCATGTGAAAAAGGATCTTTGGATACTCCGCCCCCCTATTTTCGCAACGAGAAGAACTATCCCTGGGACATCCAAGGTTTCTACAAGGCTGGTGGTACCCAGGATAAGACCTTTTATGGTTACTGGACGGTCGCAGACTACTTTCAAAATAACCTGATAGAATGCCTCGCCGATTTCCTAATTCCCGAAACTACTTAATGTTCGACGTTCCACACTTCATTTTATAAGGCAAAGGTAACGTCCCTAAATATCCCTTAATATCCCCAATAATCCCTTATTATCCCTTCAAAACTCTTTTAGTTCCTTAGTTTCGGCTCGTTTAGTTCTTTAGTTTTGCATTTAGTTTTGTCTTTTTTGACCTAAAACTTGCAATTATCCGAAATTTTTTGTATATATTTGCGTCGCAGTCCAGAACAATCCGGGCTGCGATTTATTTGCAATCAATCATTAACAATTTTACAACAAAAAACTATGGATTTTTTTATTCACACTACGAAAGCAAGTGATTCTGCAAAGCTGAAGAAATTGCAGGACGATTACAAGTTGGCTGGACTCGGCTTCTACTGGAAGGTGGTCGAGCTGCTTATGTTATGCCCCATTAAGGTGCATTTCAATACCATCTTGACTTTGAGAGAACCACCTATCAAATTCAACGTAGTCAAAGCAATCCTCAACGATTATGATCTATTTGTCGTCGATGAAAACAACTATGTAACCTTGAAGATTGACAAAGACAACGGCATTGGTGAAAAGTCGCTCGAAAGTTACCTCTCTTTTTTTTCTTCTTCCTCGCGCGCCTCAGATGCGTCACACGAGTCACGCGCGTCATCACACACGTCATCAGGCGCGTCATCAGATGCGTGTACAGACGCCCGTTCCTCTTTTAAAGAAAATAAAGATAATAAAATTAATGACTCCCAAGTCATTAATTATAAAATTGAGAGTAAGGCAGATGAAGGCACACAAAGCGACGTTTCTCACTACACAGAGGCTCTTTGTAAAAAAAGGCCAGATATAGCAGAAGAGGTAATGTTTGAATCGTTTTTGAAAAAGAACTGCCCTCATTTATCTGATATGGAACAACCGCTGACAATGACAGAATATGGCTGGCTAAAGAAAACATATACTGATGCGCAGATTCAAGATGTTTTACTCGATATGGAAAACGATACGAATGTTATTCGAACAAAGCGAAGTGCATATCATACTGCTTTATCCTGGCTCAGAAAAAGGCATGGAGATCAGTCTCATTCTGCCCGTTATGCATCTAATGATTATATCCCCTATTGATAAATTTCAATTCTTGCAAAATAAAAAATATGAAACACATCGTAGAAAGCGTGGAGGAGATGTACCACGCAAAAGAGCCTTTTGGCGAAGTGATTGTCGATGAAGTGATGAACATCCTTCGGCATTACAAGTTGATTTATCCCGAGGATGTCGCACTGCTGATGGATGTGAAGGTGCGAGACCTTCGTTCTGCATGGTTTATGCTGACCGGAACACGTCTCATCGACGTTATCACCGAATGGCGACTGATGCAGGCGCAGGATGCAATCCGCAAGAAGATGGACAGCCATCTTCCCGATAAACCAGGTAAGCCCGCCATCAGGAAAATCCTTTCTGAAGTGGCAACCCGTTGTGGATGGCGCACCGAGAGGGTTATGTCCAACGTTTTCGAACGCTATTGCGGTTGCACAGTCATCGAATGGGTGGAAAAAACATTCTAACGGCCGTCATAATGCTTTCTCCAAAAGAAATAGCACTCTCACGGCCGACAGAGTGCTTCCTCCTCTCGGCAATAACACTCCGACGGCCGTCAGAGTACTTCCTTCTCTCGGCAATAACACTCCGACGGCCGACAGAGTACTTTCTCCTCTCGGCAATAACACTCCAACGGCCGTCAGAGTACTTCTTCCTCTCGGAAATAGCACTCTCCCGGCCGTCAGAATGCTTTCTCCTCTCGGAAATAACACTCTCACGGCCGTCAGAGTACTTGTTTCAACAGAATATAGCAAATCCTCTTTGTCGAAGATCTTTATTCTTTTTTATCCAAGTTTTATCTCTGGGATAATGCAGCTATTGTCATCTGTATCGTAGCGATTAAAGAACATGCAGAAGTAAATAGGAAG
>JAZQBS010000145.1:0-40980 GCA_045545875.1 Bacteroidales bacterium | reverse complement strand
TTTATCAATAGTATCCACACTTTTTCAACATATAATTATTAAAACATTTTTATTTGAGAATTTTTCATTGTCAATTGAAAAAAAAATACTATCTTTGCACCATGAAAAAGTTGACTATGCTTGAGATGGGTCGCATCGATGCGGCCACGTTCAAGGCTTCCGAGAAGATGCCTCTAATTATTGTGCTCGACAATGTTCGTTCGCTCAACAATATTGGTTCGGTATTTCGCACGTCGGATGCTTTTCGTGTGAAGAGCATCTATCTTTGTGGCATATCTTCACCACCACCTTCGCCCGAAATACATAAGACGGCCTTGGGTGCCGAAGATTCGGTGGAATGGAAGTACTTCGAAGATACTCACCAGGCTGTGCGCGAATTGCGGCAGTCGGGCTATCGTGTGCTTGCTATCGAACAATGCGAAGGATCCACCATGCTCAACCAGTGGGATCCTGACTTTTCGCAACCCTATGCTGTTGTGATGGGCAATGAGGTGAAGGGTGTTCAACAATCGGTTGTGGATATGTGTGATGGTTGTATAGAAATTCCACAATATGGTACAAAACATTCGCTCAACGTTTCGGTCACTACAGGTATAGTCATCTGGGACTTCTTCAAGGCTTACGAACAGCATCATCATTTCTGATGAAATACTCTGTAGCCCGTCATAGTTCTCCATCCGCTGAGAGGAAGTACCATGACGGGCTACATAGTGCTTATCCGCTGAGAGGAAGTACTATGACGGGCGACAGAGTATTCCATCCGCTGGATAAAGTCTTTATATGAAAAATGAGAGATTAATAGACATCTAAAGTATCATAGTAACTGAAGTTTCCCACACCCTCAGAAGCAGCTGAGGTGGGGTTATGACTTCGAAATTTAGTATGTTGAACCTAAGTCCATAGGCATTTATGCTTTTTCTGCTTAAAAAGTGTAAACCTAGGCACGATCTTTGAAATCTTGATTATATCTGAGGATGCATTCGAGGTCCATTCTGGCCTCAGGATCGGCAATGGCCTTCTCGAACAGGTCATCCAATGTGGAATCAAACAGTCTTGCTATCCTTTCCAGCAGCTCCGCAATCAGAGGGAGCAGGCGCTCGATGAAGGTGAGTTCCAGCATTCCGTCCCTGATGTCGCGGAAGAGGTCTCCAAAGGTTTCGTAATCGGAGAACCGCTTTCTCAAGGATATGACGGAGTAGGCGATGAAGGCGAGCGTGCAATCCGCGATTTGCGCATCCAGGTCCAGGCTCTGGCATCTGCCGAGCTCCAGATGCTGCTTGGCTTCGTAGAACAGGACCTCGATATTCCAGCGGATCTGGTAAAGCTCAAAGGCAGACACGAAGTTCAGCTTCATGTCCGTGGTCGCCATCACCTCGTACCTGGAGCTTCTTCCATATCGGATGATGAACAGCTGCATCGGAATGCCATCGTAGTCGGCGCGTATGCGCACATACATGCTCCTGTAGCGCCTGCATGAGACAAAATCGCCTTTCCTTTCGTGCATTGAAATCAGGACCTTGGCCGAGATTTTCCTTCCATTGACCGTGAAATTGGTTTTCTTCTTTTTCAGGAGGGTCACAATATGGATCAGTCCTTGCCGTATCCTTCTCACCTCACGGATGAAGTCCTTGCCGAAGAACCACTTGTCTGCCAGGAGATATCTGGCGATGATCCCATTCTTGACAGCCCTCCGGATCATCTCTATGGCTGTCTCTGGCTTTTCCATGAGGAGCTCCTCTTCCCTTTTTAGGGAACAGTCCCCGGCGGCCCTCCTCTTGCGGAAGCGGTCAGCGCGCTGGCTTCCGGCTCAGACCGAAGTCCTTTTTGCTGCTCGGCTCGGCATGAAGCGAGAAATCCAGCGGAACCGTACTCTTCTTGTCGGTGACGGCCAGCATCAGCAGCTTGTAGCCCAGCACGCACTTCTGTGCCACATGGTCAAACACCCGGCTGATGCCTTCCATGCGGATGCCGGTCTTCTCCAGAGTAGTGTCATCCAGAATGAAGTAGCGATCCTGCTCCGCATCGGCCGACTCCTCCCTGACGATGCGGAAGAAGGACTTCGCCGTGGCGAGGAGCAGACGGCGCCAGTCCATGCGCGGACGTGTCAGGAAGCGGTAGAACTGGTTCTTGCCCCCCTCTATCAGCGCTCCGAATTGCTGGTGAAGAGACTCATGGATGCTTTGACCACATAGACGGAAGATCAGCAGATACTGGAGCAACAGTATCGACTTGGTACCCTTTTCCTTCTCCATTTTGAGCTGCGAAAGTGAATGTCCGAGTTTAAATCGGCCAAGTAAAGAAAGAAAATCAGCGCAAACTGACGATTTGTCGCCAAGAAACTTGGATAATTCCGAAAAATGATCTATTTTTGCATCCATAACAGATTGTTTTAGATTGTATATTGTTTTTTGCACCACAAATATACGGATTATCTTTGACAATCTGTTATTTTTCCTCAGATTTTTTTCAATTTTTTCAAAGATCATATGCCAGCCTCCTGTAAAGGGGGCCTGGGCTGTTTCTTCACTACACTCGCTTTACGCGGGTGTGGGAAACTTTAGATAGTAATTAAAAAAAGCGGCATGATCAAATCGATCATGCCGCTTTTCTGAATGTCATTCCTTATTTAACAAGGATTACCTTGCCATCGCGAATCAGCAGACCGGTGGCTGTGGTGGCACGACGGCCCTGCAGGTCGAAGGACTTGCTTTCGATGGCCTCGCTATTGAGGCTGGAGATGCTTACGAGAGGAGCGTCCTTGCCCTCAGCCTTGAAGTTCTCCATGACGACCTGTACGGCGCTGGTTACGTCGAATGCGATCTCGACTTGGATGGTCTTGTCGAAGTAGTTGGTCAGGTCGATCGAGTAAGTGGTGAGGCCGAGAGTGTCGGGCTCGACAAACGACTCGCCATCGAGCAGAGGCACGGTCTCTTCGCTTCCGTCACAGTAGATCACGGCATAGAGCTTGTCCTCGTCCTTCCAGGTGTAGGCATTGTACTGAGGATTGGTGAAGCGGCTCCAGGTGAATGCAGCGAAGTCGAATGTCAGAGCAGCCTCAACCTGGTTGATGTGCATAGGAGCAATCTTGGCATACATCTTCTCGAATCCGCCGTTAGCCCAGAGCTGATAGCCGGTGGTGTCGCTGTGGACGAGGGTGCCGTAGCTGCTTTGATCCTGCACCTCGAGGTTCGACTCCCAGCCTGTGGGCACGTCATAGAGGCTGTTCACATAGGAGGTGTAAGCCCATGGTAGCTCGATGGTGGTGATAGCTTGGGCCATTACGGTATCGGGCTCAACCGAGAAGCCGTACTCGGGGCTGTAGCTGTAGGCGAGGAAGTAGTAGTCCTGGCTGTGCTTCAGGCCTTCGAGCTTGATGCCGGTAGCAGCGGGACCGAAGTAAGCCACCTTGCCGCCGCCTTCGATGTCGTCACCGGTCTTGTAGGCGGCCGAGATTTCGCCGTGGAAGGCGCGTACGCCGAAGTTGCCGGGGTTGTGGGTGATGTCGCTTACGACAACGAATACGTCGTCGCCAGCCTCATCGGAGGCCACGTCGAGGGTGAAGCTCTCCTTGGTGATGTCGTAGATGGCGAGAGGACCGGGCTTGCCGGGCGTCGTGGCAGCGGTGCCTACGAGCGGATTGGTGGTGTTGTACTGTGGGCCGTTGAAGCCGTACTTGTTGCTTGCGAAAATGGTGAATGTATATTCAGTGGAACCCTTGAGTCCGTAGGCATCGAAAGTTGTTCCGTTGGTGTATGCGACTACAGTACCATTACCGATGGCGTCACCGGTTGCATATTCCTTCTGTGCTTCAGGAGCAGCATCGAGAGCACCTTCGGAAATGACTACAAGCGAATAGTCGGCATTGATGGCAGGAACAAATGTACCAGAGATGGTGGAAGCAGTTTTGCTCGTTACTTCAAAGTCGGTGGGCTGTGCACCAGGTGCTACAACATCAGAGGGATAGGTAAAGTAAAGCACTGTGTTGTCAACAACAGACGAACTGAGGGTCGAGGATGCAGATTTAGCACGGCTTACTGTGTCGAAATTACCGCCTACGCAAGTAATGTCATTGGGACCTGCTCCGCGCACACCAGCATTCCAGGAATAGGAATTGGTGAGGGCAGACGTGCCATTGATGCCACAGATGATGTCGCCATTTTCCATAAGTACAATGCCGAAATTGATAGCATCGGAATCGTCCAAACCATACTGTTTGTAACCAACTATCAGCATGCGAGCTGGGGCTTCGCCCATCACAATATAGCCGATTTCAAGACCTGTAGAAGCCTTGATTCCGCCACTATTGCCACAAAAGATGGTGTTATTGTAAGCCTCGTTGTTGTTGGTGAAAAAATAGTTGTTGGCAACCACCGAAAGATTTTCGGTAGCACCGAGCTTAATAGCACCACCGGTACAGGGTACAAAATACTTCATGGTCTCACCGGCAAATGGGAAGTCAAAACCGATCTCGAAAGCCTTTCCTTCGGTACCGCTCCACTTGTTACTAGCAGTGGTACCATCGGCAAAGATGTACTCGAATGGTGTTTCGATGGTGGCATCGGTAGCCAGAACTTGGTTGAAATTGTCCACATTGAGCAATCCTGCAACCATTTCGGCTGGAGCTACAAAGCTACTGTATCCGTAGCCGGCGGCTAACTGTGCCTGAGCAACTGTGGCTGTTCCTAAAAGAGCAGCGAGAAGAATGGAAATTTTTTTCATAGTAAATATTTATTAGGAGTTAAAAAATGGTTCAATGGGATGAGGAATTTATGAAATCTATCATTTGATGACCTTATGGGTACGACCATTTTGGCGCACAATATAGATGCCCTTGAGCTCCTTATTGTTGCTGATAGGACGACCCTGCATATCGAAAATAAGTGGGTCATTGCTGATATCCTTGCGAACCTCGTTCACGCTTTGTATGCCAGGCATTGAGCCGTCGAAGCCGATGCGCTGCAGACAGTAGGTGAAGCGCTTGTCGTCGGAGCTGCCGCCTTCGTCATGCCAGAAGGCGTACCAGCAATTGTGCTTGGTATCGACGAGGCTCTCGAGGCCACTGCGGTAGCGGCCACCATCGACGATGGGCAGGACGGCTTCGCCTTCCGTGCGGGGCTGGCCGTCGGTGACGTTGCGGATTGACATCTCACAGACGATGCCGAAGTAGCCGCCATCGACCGTCATGGTCTGGTAGAAAGTGGCGAACGAGCCGTTGTAGTCAGGACGGATCGAGATGTAGGAGACGCTCTTCGGGGTGTCGTCGATGGGCATGAGTTCGATGCCCTCGTCGCCATAGAGGAGTTCGCCCTCCATCGAGACGTGCTGCACGGCGATGTTGCCCCACGACTGGCCGCTACTGGTCTGACTATAGACGGCGAGGAAGCCCGTGCCCAGACCGTCGGGATAGACGTCGGGGGTGTACTGGTTCCATTCTGCGTAGCTCAGCTTGATGTCGGCCTTGCCCTCGGCATTGGTGAGGCCCAGGGTGCCGTCGTTCTTGACGTAGGCCATGTAGGCTGATGGGATGTTGTCGCCCGTGCGGTCGTCATGCCAGGCAACGATCACGCCGCCGTCGCCCGAAGGCTTGATGTCGAGGAAGGTCCAGATGGGCACGGAGCCGAAGCCGCCGTCGTAGATGGTCACGCGCTTGGACCATGCCTGCTGGCCGTCGGCATCGTACTTCATGGCGCTCAGGTACTGGCTCGACGAGCGGGCCCACACGAGGATGAACTGGTTGTCACCGGTATCGACGAGGTAGGGATAGGCGTTGTACGAGCCAGTCAGTTTCGTCTCCATGGGGTCCCATTGCGGCTCGCCGTCCTTCGTGATCTTCTGCATCGACACGGCGGTGGTGCTGGAAGTCATCCACATCCAGGCGAAGATGTTCGAGCCGTCCTCCAGTTCGGTGATGCTTATAGCAGCATTGGCTTCCGCGATCATGGCGTTATCGACGGGCACACCGTCCTCGTCCCACACGTGGGTGCCATCGGGGCGCAGGCGGTAGGCGGTATAGTTCATGATGCCCTCGCTAGGGGTGCTATTGCGGCGGTCGTGCACGACGATGGTGATGGTGGAGTCACGGTTGGCATGCATGTAGTGGTTGACGACGGTCCATGACTGGTTGTCGTAGTGCGAGAGTACGAGGCCCTCGTCGCCGAACTTGCGCTCTCCTTCAGGGGTGAAGGCCTGGACGCGCATCGCGTAGGCAGCCGTGTAGATGTCTTCGATGGCGATGCTCGACGGGCTGTCGCCGAAGAACCATACCGTGCCATCAGCGCCGACGCACACCTCGTTCGAATAGAAGTTCAGGTCCTCGGGAAAGATAGTAGTGGCCACATCACGGTCGGTGCTCCATTGGGCAAAGGCCGATGTTGAGCAGAAAGCTGCTACGGCCAGAAGGGTGTAGATTTTTTTCATTCTTATAATAATGATGATTTAGGGGTAATTATTTACGTAATTTCTGCATTCCGTTTAGATTATATTCGATTCCCGTCATCCGATTATAGATTACGAGACGGCCGTCGTGCCATTCGTAGCGAATGCCAGCGTCGGGGGCATCAGCGCGAAGTGCCTCGATGGACTCGGGCTCCTTTTCGGCAGTGCGGAAGAAGATGCGATAGCCATGGCCGGTGAATTCGAGCTGTTGAGCCAGCAGGGAATCGCCCTCGTTGTACCACTTCACGTTGCCGCGCGGTGTCATGATTCCGTTGCCCCAGCTGTCGGTGATTTCGAAGCAATAGATATTGCCTGGCTCCAGGCGGAGCGTATCTACATAGGTCACCTGGCGTGTGCTATCGGGGAAGGGACCGGTCTCGTAGAGCACGGTGCCGATGGTGTCGCGCAGCAGGAAGCGGTTGTCCGAGGCATAGTAGTCTTCCTTGATCTTGACCGTGATGTTGCCTTCCACGTCGATAAGTGCGTTGAAGGTTCCCCCGACGGTCTGCCGCTCGCAGGGAGTGCCGTTGACCGAGGTCACAGTTATTTCATATTCGTTGCGCCCATCATCCTGCGTCTGCAGCCAATCGACAGGCAAGACTACGTATCCGCGCGTTTGTCCAGGGATGCTGCCGTGCCAAGTGGCCTGCCGTGTCTGTTCGTTGAGTGTTACGTCGAAAGTAGCTGCGGTAATCTCCTCATTGCCGAGATTCAGCAGATAAACTTCGGCGAAGTTGAATCCCCAGTTGCGGGTAGGCATCACCTTATAGGGTTGGAGTTCGAAAGCAAGCGGTAGGGCAAAGTCATCCGAAGTGGGCTTGTTGGGCAGGCAGTTGACAATATTGCGATTGATGTCGCTGACTATTCCCGTAAGTTCAACGTTTTCGGGCACAACGGCTTCGCCACGATAATCTTCGGGCAGCACATATTCATAATGACGCTTGAAATAGCTTCCTGCCTCCACTTCGCCAAGCGGCTCACCCCATACGGGAGTCACATAGTCGCGCAGCACACGGTTGTGGTCATAAGCCATCATATTGTCGCCGCCACCTGCCTGATAGCCGACAAGGTGGTTCTGCGTTAGAGCTATCGACAATATATAAGAACCGTTTTCAAGTGCAAATCCTTCGACATCGATGCGCAGCGTGCGGTCGGCGGCCGAATAGGTGCTTTGCATCCACAGGTTGACTGGAGCCGTGGTATGCGCCTCGTTTCGTGCCAAAGAAACCCAGGAACCACGATCGACAATGACACCCATTCCGTTGGGGTCGTGACGATTGACCATACCCGAAGGGAATGCATCGGGACCATAATAGTCGGCAATAGAGTCACCAGCTTCCGAACGGTAATCGGGGAGTGCACGGCTCGAAGGGTCAGCATAATGTCCCGTGTGTATCGAAATGGCGTGTACCAATTCGGGTTGTGCCAGCATCACATTCTCGACAACTACGTCGCCATCGGGGCAGTTGCCGCAAAGCACGCCCGTATAGTCCTCGATGAGTGCATGGCGAGGCTCTGGAGCCGACGAAACGTGCCACGTGCTGGTTTCGGGCTTGCAATGAGTAGCATTCACAATCTCATGCTTCTCGTTGGTAAGCAGCGTGATGAGTTCAAGCTGGCGATAGTCGGTATCGGTGTTCTTATATGAAGCGGGAACCTGGTATTCATAGTGTCGGGTGAAGTAGCTGCCCACCGAAAGGGGGCCGAGTGGCTCACCCCACACAGGAGTCAGGTAGTCGCGAAGCACGTGATTGTGGGGATATTCGTCACCCATCAATCCGCCTGCTTGAGGTCCGAGGATGGAGTCCTGCGTCAAGGCAACGGCAAGATAGAGCGGGTTGCGAGAATCATTGTCGGCATACTGCACATATCCTTCCACATCGATGGCGAGCAATCCCGTGGCCACATCGTAACGCGAAGCCGACCAGAGATTGACGGGTGTAGTCTCGGCTATATATGACTCGACCTGTCCTTCCCATATGGAACGCGAAGTGAGCACGCGTCCTTCGTATTCGCGGCGATTCACCATTCCGATGGGGAAGCTCGACGGACCATAATAATTGCCTATCACATTTCCTGCCGAGGTGTTAAAATCCGGTTGGTCGTCGTATCTCGACTCTGCATAACTTCCATAGTGCACACTAATGACCTCAACCAGGTCGGGGTGTTCTTCAAGCAACGATGCGGCAATCTTGTGTCCTTGCGGACAATATACGCAATGTATGCCCGTGAACTCTTCCAGCACGGCGTGACGATGCTGTACCTCGGTCGATACGTGGTAACCTGCCATAACCATAGTTGGGAAGGATAGAGTCAAAGCTGCTATAACGAATAGTCTTCTCATCTTATTATATAAATGATTTATGCAAAGTCTTGTAGTACATTTTTTTCGACGCAAATATAAGGATATTTTCAAACATTCGTGCAAAAATTATGGAAAAATAGTAAAATTACACTACATTTTTTTGCAAAATGTTATTTTTTTGATGATTTTATTGCTTTTTACCGCGCATTTATTTATCTTTGCACCCAAAAGAATCAGTACAATAACATTACAGATATGAAAAAGCTTTTCCTTACAGCCGCCTGTGCATTATTTGCAGCAGGCTTGAACGCACAAACCACCTATCTTGAATATTGCAACGCTGGCGACTTATGTTTCAGCAAAGAAGATTACAAGGGAGCCATCGAAAACTATATCAAGGCGCTCGAACTCGACACCGAGAAGTCCGATTACACCACCGCCATGCAGCTTGGCAGCTGCTACGAGCAGATTGAGGAATGGCAGAAGGCAGGCGATGCCTTCAAGGATTCCTATATGCGCGGCAACTACGATGCGGGCGTCATCAACAACATGCGTCGCTGCTACGAGACGGCCGGCTGCACCGATTGCCTCAAGACCGCTTACAACGAGATTGCCACGGCATATCCCGAACAGGAATTTGCCATGGCAAAACGTCTTTATAATATCTACAATAAGGAGCAGGACAATTTCAACTGCTTGAAGAGTCTCGAGACCATGTTGCGTGATCCTGAACTCACCGAAGAGAACCGCTTGAAGTACCTCAAGAATGCGGCAAGTTTTGCTCTTAAGATGGATTCGACCGACATTGCCGAAAACTACTATGAGAAGGTGCTCGAAATCGTGCCCAACGATGCCGACATCCACAAGGCTCTGGGTATAGGTCTATACAATCAGATTGGCAACATCGACAAGAACGCACAGGCAGCCTACAGCGCCAAGCAGAAGGCAGGCACAGCCACACGCCACGACTACTCAATGATGCTCACAGCCACCAAGCGCGCCACTCTCAAATATGGCCCAAAGGCTGTCGAGCACCTCAAGATTGCCAATCAGACGATGAAGGACCCCGAAATCACCAAGATCATCGCCAAGCTGCAGAACAATATTGCGGCATATTCGAATAGATGATTGGTAAGGGGTTAAGAAAGGTTCGAAAGGTTAAGAAAGGTTGTATGTCTCTCCTAACCCTTCTTAACTCCTCTTAACCTCTCTTAACCCCTCTTTACCTCTCCTAAACCCCTTAAAATCTTGTCAAGCTCCTTCATTCCCTCGCTGGCACCCTTTTGTATCTGAGTGACTTCGCGATAGGGCGAATGAACGGGTTTCGGGTCGATGAGCCAGATGGGCGCTTTAGCTGGGGCATATCGCAGCAGGCTGGCAGCGGGATAGACGTTGAGCGACGTGCCGATCACCACCACGATGTCAGCTGTCTCCATAATGTCAGCTGCGCGGCTCAGGTTGGGAACGTCCTCGCCGAAAAAGACGATGTGAGGACGCAGTTGCACACCGTGGCTGTCCACGTCACCCATCTTGATGTCTGGATTCTCGGGATCGAGCGGATAATAGACTCCCTGGTCATATCCTTCGGGACGGCATTTCATCAGTTCGCCATGCAGGTGCAGCACGTTCTTGGCACCTGCTTGTTCGTGCAGGTTATCAACATTCTGTGTGATGACCTGCACGTCGAATTTATCCTGTAGCGCAGCCACGAGCTTGTGTCCCTCGTTGGGCTTGCAGTCCTTGAACTTGCGACGCAGCATATTGTAGAAGTTGAGGCACACCTCGGGTTGACGCAGCCATGCTTCATGGGTGCACACTTCCTCCACACTGTAGTTTTCCCAAAGTCCATCGCTGTCGCGGAAAGTTGAAATTCCGCTTTCGGCACTCATGCCGGCACCTGTCAAAAATACGATTCTTTTCATATTGCTATTTAAGGTTTTGATGAGTTTTATATGTTTGATGTTGCAAAAATACATAACTTTTATGAAAAATGGTAAAAAAGAAGTAAAAAAATTACCAATATATGCTGAAAAACACTATCTTTGCGCCGCGAATTATCAAAAAAATCAACAATTATATTCAAAAATTATGAAAAAGTTCATTCTTAGTGTAATGGCTGTTGCCGCTCTTGCTTGCGGTCTTAGCTCTTGTAAAAGTGGTGCTCCCAAGGCTACTTATGCCAATGGAGACCTCGACACCCTTGCTTACGCTTACGGCGTTATGTTCGGTACCCAGTATTCTAACTTCCAGGATTCAGGTGTTGTTGTTCCTGAGAAGGTGATGAACCTCGACAACTTCCTTTCTGGTTTCATCAATGCTATTCGTCGCGATTCAACCAAGCTCGATATGACTCCCGATGAGGCTCAGCAGTTCCTCCAGACTTATCAGGTAAAGCTCCGTCAGCAGATGGAAGAGAAGCGTCAGGCCGAAATCAAGGAGAACAAGACCAAGGGTGCTGACTTTATGGCCGAGAATGCCAAGAAGGAAGGCATTGTAGTTACGGAGAGCGGTCTTCAGATCGAGACCATCAAGGAGGGCACCGGCAAGCAGGCCAAGGACGGTGACAAGGTGCTCGTCAACTATAAGGGTACGCTCATCGATGGCACCCAGTTCGACGCCAACGACTCTACCGAGTTCAGTGTGAACGGTGTAGTGAAGGGCTTCAAGGAAGGTATCCTCAGCATGAAGGAGGGTGGCAAGGCAAAACTCACCATGCCTTCTGATCTCGCTTACGGCGACCGTGGTGCTGGTCAGAACATCCCTGGCGGTTCAACTCTCGTATTCGACGTTGAGCTCCTCAAGGTCATTCCTGCCGCAAAGAAGTAAATTTCAACCAAAATTCATAAAATAGGACGCATTTTTTATCGAAATGCGTCCTATTTTTCGTTAAAATCGAACTTTTTTCATCATTTTGCTAAAATTTTTGCCTCTTTTTGATTATTATTCCAAAAAACTTCTTATCTTTGCGCCACCAATTTAAAAATACAATAACACTTCTTAATTCATTCCTACTTATGGCCACTGAAAAAATTGATGCGCTCGACAAGAAGATCCTGGATATTGTCACTCGGAACGCACGCATACCCAGCAAGAACGTTGCCATCGAATGTGGCGTGTCTCGTGCTGCTATCCATCAGCGCATCCAACGCCTTATCGAATTGAAAGTCATCACCGGCAGCGGTTATAATGTCGATCCAAAGGTGCTTGGTCTTCAAACCTGTACCTACATCGGCATCCGGCTCGAACGCGGCTCGATGTATCGCGAAGTAGTCAAATGCCTTGAAGCTATTCCTGAAATCGTGGAGTGCCACTTCACGACCGGTCCTTACACCATGCTCTGCAAGCTCTATGCACGCGACAACGAACATCTGATGGACCTCCTGAACAACAAGATCCAGGGCATACCTGGTGTGGTCAGCACCGAGACGCTCATCTCGCTCGAAGAAAGCATCAAGCGCGAGATCTCTATCTGTGGTGACACACCTCCCGACATGTCCACCTTTACTGCTACCGACGACGATTGGGATTAAAAAATAATAAGAGTGAAAGAAGTTTCTTTCACTCTTTTTTTATTTCAGGATATTAAGGGATTTTAGGGATTTTAAGGGACATTTAGGGACAATACCATAGCTTTTTTAGGGATATTAGGAATAACAAGGGATTTTTAGGGACAATACCTTCGCTTTGTAGAATATTTGTACCCAAAAACATACGTCCCTTAAAATCCCTAAATATCCCTTAATAACCCCAAGAATCCCTTAGTATTGTCCCTTAAAATCCCTTAGTTTCATCCCATCCTAGGATTCGCTGAGCCTTCTCAATATCGCCTGCACTCAAGGCGCGACGCACCTCCGACGAGGAATAGTGCAGGCCTGAACCATCGTCGAACACGGGTTCGCGTACCACATCCATGCCGCAGGCCTTGCCGTAGCGCACGTAGTCGTCGAAACCCTCGGCACGATTTCGGCCGAAACGGTGGTCGTAGCCAATCAGCAGGCGACGAATGTGCATCTTCTCGCGCAGAATGTCGCGGATGAACTCCTCGGCGGTGAGGTTGCGGACGTCTTCGGTGAAATCCAACAGAAAACAGACATCAACGCCCATCTTGTCGAATTTCTCGAGTCGTTCCTCCAATGTGTCGATGAGCTGGAGGTCATAGTCGGGTTGCACGACCTTACGGGGATGATTGGTGAACGTCACCACAGCCGACATTAAGCCGTGTGCCTTGGCTTCTGCCTTCAGATGCTCCAAAAGGAACTGATGTCCCTTGTGTACACCATCGAAAAAGCCAATGCAGGCTGTATATTCGCCCTCAATATTATCAAATTTTCTATAAATTGTCATTTTTTTGTCCGAAATATTTGCTTTTATGAAAAAAAAGCGCTATCTTCGCGCCGCGAAAATGCAAAACCCGTATCTGAACGAGGCTCTTCGCAGCCGGTCCCATAGCTCAGTTGGTCAGAGCAGCGGACTCATAATCCGTGGGTCGTAGGTTCAAGCCCTACTGGGACCACTCATTAGATACTGGTTTGAAAATTTTCCGTTTGAGGGGATAAGACGAAGGGATTCGGCTTCTCCCCGATTTTTTTTTGCATTATATGCGCCGCAAAGGTACGCATTTTTTCTGTTTTCTCCAAATCTCAGCCGTGAAAATCGCAGAAATAAGGAAGATGTACCCCCATTGTGCTCAAAACACAGCTCCCTACCAAGCGGAGCATCATCATCGCAAGATTGTACCTCTCCGTACCAAGCGGAGCAATCTTGCTCCGAGCCAAGTTGTCCCGTCTGTTGCAGTCGCTGCCATGTTTGGCTGCAGCACCGCTCCGTACCAAGCAGAACAACCATCATCGCAATATACAATATCTACCATCAAAGGGTTCGCACCAAACGATGCGGACCCTTTTCCATTACAAAGAGTAATCAATCTTTCATTTTCACACTCGTTCAAATAGCCTCGAAACGTATAATGTAAAACGTAAAAAGCGTAAAATAATATATATTTTATATTGTACAGGTAAAATAATATAGTACAGTAATTGTTGTTGATATTTTTTTTAATATAAATATCTTGCTTTCCAATATCATCCATTGTTTACTTTCTCCTCGTCCTCCCATTGCACAAACAAATACTATGTGAATTTACGTTTTTTACGTTTTACATTTTACGCTTTAAGGTATCCAAGCTATCTTTGCTATTCCTGCCTGCGATGCTTCGATGCTGAAATATGTCCAAAAATGCAATAGTTTGGGAAAATATTTGGATAATTCGACAAAAGGGTGTATCTTTGCGGCATGATTCAGGCAAGAAACATCTATAAGAGCTTCGACCAACTGCAGGTGCTGAAAGGCATCGACCTCGACATCGAGCAGGGCGAAGTGGTGAGCATCGTGGGACGCAGCGGAGCAGGCAAGACCACGCTACTGCAGATTCTGGGCACACTCGACAAGCCCGACTTGGTCTTCAAGCCAAAGGATGGCGAGAAGATCGTCTATACCCCCGAAATCATCATCAACGGGACGGACGTGTTGCGGCTGAAGGACAAGGCGCTCTCGACGTTCCGCAATCGCCACATCGGATTCGTCTTTCAGTTCCACCAGCTGCTGCCCGAATTCTCGGCACTCGAAAACATCATGATGCCCGCGCTGATAGCCGGCACGTCGCATTCTCAGGCCAAGATGCGCGCCCAGGAACTGTTGGATTTCCTCGGATTGAAGGAACGTGCCACCCATCGCCCCAACGAGCTCTCGGGCGGTGAGAAGCAGCGCGTGGCCGTTGCCCGTGCCCTGATGAACAAGCCTGACGTCATCTTCGCCGACGAGCCTTCGGGTTCGCTCGACACGCAGAACAAGCAGGAGCTGCACCAGCTCTTCTTCGACCTGCGCAAACAACTCGGACAGACCTTCGTCATCGTCACCCACGACGAGAGCCTGGCACAGATGTCCGACCGCATCATCCACATGAAGGATGGTAAGATTGTCTAATTTCCTAAAAACAATTCCAAAATAATCATTTAGCTATTCATGAAGAAATTCTTTACTGTTTTGTCGTTGTCTCTCATGACAGCAACCGCCATCCAGGCCAACGTTTTCACCACGCCTGGCGATGGCACTACCTACTCACTTGCCTCCTTGGCAAAAATCGAGAACTCAGGCGTCACAGCCGAAGGTAACGTCTATACCCTTTCGGACAGCCTCGTCATAGCCGATGGCGACAAGTTCCAGCTCGACGACAATGCCGTCCTGAAACTGGCCGACAAGGTGGCCTGCATCATCTATGGCGACGCCAGCTTCGCGGTTTCGGAAGCCACCATTACCCGTACTGATGACGATGCCAAGCCCAATCAGTTTGAGTTCCGCAAGGCCGATGCCGTGGTCAATTTCCAAAATGTCACCTTCGAATATGTGGGCGTGAAGTCCTATGAAGTAAACACCCTCAGCTTCGATAACTGCACATTCACGAAATATGTCTATCAGAACCGCGTGAGCGGCCCCATCGCCGTAGGTATGACGGGTTCTAAGGTCGTAGCCACTAACTGCCTCTTCGACCACAACGAATATTCCTCCATCTCGGGTGCTGCCAACATCAAGTGCGGCTTGGTACGCGTCGAAAACTGCACCTTCGATCACAGCCAGCAGGTGAACCGCAATATGCCGATGCTCAACCTCACTCCCGGCGACACCATCATCGTGCGTGGCAACGTGCTGCACGGCGACCCTGCCATGGATATGGTGGGCGGCATCTCGGTGGCCAACCTTTTGGGCCTCCAGGGCGATATGTACGTGCTTATCGAAGACAACGAGATCGACAGCTGCCGCTACGGCATCAACATTCAGGGTGCTATCAGCGAAGCCATCATCCGCGGCAACAAGGTGACCAACAACCGCTACGTGCGCAACAATGACGCAAACAACGGCGGCAGCGGCATCGCCATCTACGACGCCAGCAAGAGCATGAACCTCAAGGTGAGCAACAACTACTTCGAGAACAACCTCTGGGGCATCACCGTGATGGGTGGCGGCAACATCAACCTCGGCAAGATAGAAGTCGATGGTGTGGCTCTCGCAGAGGACGATCCCGAATACAACGTGGGCAAGAACACCTTCAAGGACAATGGTCACGACGACATCCTCGTCGATCTGGCCTTTGCTTCGGGCACCGACTATCTGACCGTATATGCGCAGAACAACACCTGGAACGTTGAGGAGCAGACCGAGGAGCAGATCGAGGCCGTCATCGACCACCAGAAGGATGACGCCACCCTGGGCCTCGTAATCTTCATGCCTCCCTATTCCGAGCAGACCACCGGCGTTTCGGCCATCGAAAACGTGCAGCCTTCGGGTGCTACCTTCGACCTGATGGGTCGCTCGGTAGAGCCAACCGCCAAGGGCCAGCTCTACATTCGCGAGGGCCGCAAGTTCATCGTGCGGTAAGCATCTTTTTTGACGGCTGCACCCTTTGTTGTGCGTCTTCAAAACCTAAAATATTACAAAGTTAGCATTTTTGAGCATTCAAATTTGCTAACTTTATTTTTTTTGCCTATCTTTGCACCGCTCATTTCGAATAAAGTTTATTATGGCAACACAACAACTTTACGTTTACAACACATTGGCTCGCATCAAGCAGCCGTTCAAGTCCATCGTTCCCGATCATGTAGGCATGTACGTGTGCGGTCCCACCGTCTATGGCGACGGCCACCTGGGTCACGCGCGTCCTGCCATCACGTTTGACATACTGTTCCGCTATCTCCAGCACATCGGCTACAAGGTACGCTACGTGCGCAACATCACCGACGTCGGCCACCTCGAGCACGATGCCGATGAGGGTGAGGACAAGATTGCCAAGAAGGCACGCCTCGAGCAAAAGGAGCCTATGGAAGTGGTGCAGTACTACATGAACCGCTATCACAAGGCTATGGAGGCGCTGAACGTGCTTCCACCCAGCATCGAGCCACACGCTTCGGGCCACATCATCGAGCAGATTGCCTACGTGCAGAAGATTCTTGATGCAGGCTTTGCCTACGTATCAAACGGCAGCGTCTATTTCGACGTGAAGAAGTATGCCGAGAAGTACCACTACGGCATACTTTCGGGCCGCAACGTCAACGAACTCATCGACACCACGCGCGAACTCGACGGACAGAGCGAGAAGCGCGAGGCTTGCGACTTCGCCCTTTGGAAGAAGGCAGCGCCCGAACACATCATGCACTGGCCATCGCCCTGGAGCGAGGGCTTCCCCGGCTGGCACCTCGAATGCTCGACTATGAGCGAGAAGTACCTGGGTGAGGAGTTCGACATCCACGGAGGAGGCCTCGACCTGCTCTTTCCGCACCACGAGTGCGAGATTGCGCAGACCTGTGCCGCCAAGGGTCACCCGACCGTACACTATTGGATGCACAACAACATGATCACCATCGATGGCAAGAAGATGGGTAAGTCGTACGGCAACTTCATCACGCTCGACGAGTTCTTCAACGGCACGCATCCCAAGCTCACGCAGCCCTATTCGCCCATGACCATCCGCTTCTTCATCCTGATGGCTCACTATCGCTCGACCGTCGATTTCAGCAACGAGGCCTTGCAGAGCGCTGAGAAGGGTATGAAGCGAATGATGGAGGGTTATGCCAGCATCAGTCGCATGAAGGCTTCGCCCACCAGCGCAGAAACGGCCGCTACGCTGAAGATCGTCGAGGAACTGGAGGAGAAGATGTACGAGGCCATGAACGACGACCTCACCACGCCTATCGTCATCTCGAACCTCTACGAGCTCGTCAGCCTTATCAACAAGGTCATCGATGGCCACGCCAAGATTGACGAGGCAGGCATCCAGAAGGTGCAGCAGGTGTTCAAGACCTTTCTCATCGACATCCTCGGCATGAAGGACGAGAATGCAGCCGGTGCCGATTCTGCCAAGACCGAAGCCTACAAGGGTGCCGTCGATCTTTTGCTTGACGTTCGTGCCAAGGCCAAGGCCAGCAAGGACTGGGCAACCTCCGACCTCATCCGCAACAAGATGGCCGAGCTCGGCTTCGTCGTCAAGGACACGAAGGATGGCGCTACCTGGACGCTGTAAGCGTTATCGTGAAAAAAGAAACAATATAGCCAACACGGAATTCCCGTGCTGGCTATTTTTTGTATCCCGAATTTGAGAAAGAATCAAAGTCCGCAGATCTTCTTGATTTCTGCCAACTTGTTGAGGGCCTCCATAGGTGTCATATTGTTGACGTCGAGGCCCTTGATTTCGTCGCGAATCTGGCTGAGAACGGGGTCATCGAGCTGGAAGAACGAGAGTTGGTAGCCCGCCTTGCCGTGCATACCCTCGGCGGTGATGTTTTCGACAGGCGCAGCGGGAGTGGCCACGCCTTTTGAGGCCTGTTCGAGCGACTTGAGCACCTCGTCGGCACGGTTTACCACTTCGGGAAGCATACCAGCCAGACGCGCTACGTGGATGCCGAAAGAGTGTTCCGAACCGCCTGGTTTGAGTTTGCGCAGGAAGAGCACCTTGCCCTTGTCCTCGTGCACCGAGACGTTGAAGTTCTTGATGCGCGGGAAACTCTTCTCCATCTCGTTCAGTTCGTGATAGTGCGTGGCGAAGAGCATCTTCGGATGACCTTCAGCGCGCTCGTGGATATGCTCGACGATGGCCCAGGCGATGGAGATGCCGTCGTAGGTGGAGGTGCCGCGTCCCAACTCGTCAAAGAGCACCAGCGAACGCGGAGAGATATTGTTCAGGATGTTCGATGCTTCGGTCATCTCGACCATGAATGTCGATTCGCCCAGGGAGATGTTGTCAGAAGCACCCACGCGCGTGAAGATTTTGTCCACAATGCCGATATGGGCGGCTTCGGCGGGCACAAAGCTGCCGATATGTGCCATCAGTACGATGAGGGCCGTCTGACGCAGCAGAGCCGATTTACCTGCCATATTCGGGCCCGTGATCATCATGATTTGAGGGGCGCTCGAACCTTTTGAACTATTTGAACCCTCTTCCGAACTTAGGAAGACGTCGTTGGGCACATAACTTTCGCCCACGGGCATTTGTCGCTCGATGACGGGATGACGGCCCTGACGGATGTCGATGACTAGCGAGTCGTCCACGTCGGGGCGCACATAGTGATACTTAGCTGCCACGCGGCTGAACGACAGCAGACAATCCAGTCGCGCCATCAGTTGTGCATCCACTTGGATAATCGGGATGTACTCTTCGAGCGCCTTGAGTAGGTCGAAATAGAGTTTTTGTTCGAGGCTGCCGATGCGTTCCTCGGCATTCAGAATCTTCTCTTCGTACTCCTTCAGTTCCTGTGTGATGTAACGTTCGGCACCCACCAGGGTCTGCTTGCGTATCCAACCTTCGGGCACCTTGTCGCGGTGGGTGTTGCGCACTTCGATGTAATAGCCGAACACGCTGTTGAACGCCACCTTGAGTGATGGAATTTCGTATTCCTGTGCCAGTCTTTGCTGAAGTTTGATGAGGTAGTCCTTGCCGCCATAGGCGATGGCTCGCAGCTCATCGAGCTCGTCGCTCACATGCTGGCGTATCACTTGTCCCTTGCCGAATTGGATGGGCGGTTCGGGCTCGATGTCGTGACGGATGCGCTGCTCGATGCTGTCGCAGGTGTTGATTTGCTCACCGATGTGCTGCAGTTGGGCAAGGTCAGATTCTTCGCAAGCCTTCTTGATATCCTTGAGCGAACGCAGGGCCACGCTAAGTTGGATAATTTCACGCGGATTGGCTCGTCCCACGGCAACCTTGCCCACGATGCGCTCCATGTCGCCCAAGCGGCTCAAGCCTTCCTCCACGGTTTCTGCAAAATCGGGGTCGCGGAAGAAGTATTCCACCACGTTGAGGCGCTCCTTGATGCTTTCGGCATGGATGAGTGGGAAAAGCATCCAGCGGTGCAGCAGACGGCCGCCCATGGGTGTGGTGGTGTCGTCGATGACGCTCAATAACGAACGTCCACCCTCGTTCATGGTGCCGATCAGCTCGAGGCTTCGCACTGTGAACTTGTCGAGGCGCATATAGGCCTCGTTGTCGATGCGGCGAATGGAGGTGATATGGCGCGTCTGATTGTGCTGGGTGGCCTCCAGATAGCGCAGGATGGCTCCTGCCGACATCGTGGCCAACAGCATTTCCTCGATGCCGAAGCCCTTCAGATTTTGCGTATTGAAGAGGTTGAGCAGCTGGCGGCGTGCATTCTCGTAGCTGAAATAGAAGTCGTCGAGTTCGTAGCAATAGGGTTGGCTGGTGAATTTCTCCTGATAGGTCTGCTTCATGCCGCGCACATAGAGCATCTCCTTGGGCGAGTAGTTGTTGATGAGCTTGTCCACATAGTCGTAGGTGCCTTCGGTGCAGAGAAATTCGCCCGTCGAGATGTCGAGCAAGGCGATGCCGCAGCGATTCTTGTCGAAGCTTACAGCAGCCAGGAAGTTGTTTTCGCGGGCATTGAGCACGTTGTCGCCCATCGTAAGGCCTGGGGTAATCAACTCGGTGATGCCGCGCTTCACCAGTTTTTTGGTGAGCTTGGGATCTTCGAGCTGTTCGCATATAGCTACACGTTTACCTGCCCTGACGAGTCGGGGCAGGTAGGTGTCGAGTGCATGATAGGGAAATCCGGCCAAGGGATTGCCGGCACGTGCGGTCAAGGTGATGCCCAGGATGTCGTGAGCCTCCTTGGCGTCGTCGCAGAACGTCTCGTAGAAGTCGCCTACACGATAGAGGATGATTGCGTCGGGATGTTTCTTTTTCAGCTCAAGGTACTGCTTGAGCATCGGCGTATCTTTGGGATCGGTATTTATGTTTTTAGCCATTCGTTTTTTTATCCCTTAATTTTTGATGACCACGCCACCATTGCAAGGGATGGTGATGGTGAGTTGCTGCTTCTTGTTCTGGGCGACGGTCTTCACGCTGCCGTTCAGTTGTGCATCATCGGAGTAAATGGTCAGAGAGGTGCCCTTCTCGAACATTGGCAGCGTGATGGTCTTCTTCAGCGGCTGCTCTTCGGCGTTGATGCCCACGATAAACCACTTGTTGCCTGTGCGACGAGCCATGATGATGTATTTGCCAGGATAACCGTCGATGAAACGCACTTCGTCCCACGTTGTGGGCACCTGCTTCATAAATTCAACGGCCCAAGCGGGTGCGTCGGTGAGGTTGTTGGGAGCCATGGCGAAGTGCTGCACGGCACTTTGGAAGAGCACGGCTGTGGCCAGAGCATACACGTCGCTCGTGCGACGCACCGTACCACGCTTGTTGTCGGCACCGTAGAACTTGTTGAGCGTCGAACCGCCAAAATCCATTGAGCCCACCGTGTTGCGGATGAAGGGGTGGATACAACCATTACGTGCTTCGGCATCGCAGGAACCTTGTCCGAAATGCAGGTTTTCGCTGGCCAATACGGCCTCCGAAGCCACATAGTTGGGATACATGCGCTCCCAGCCGCGAGGTAGCGTACAGCCGTGGAAGATGCACATCAGGCCGAAGTCGTTGGCATCGCTGAGGATGTCCTCGTAGAGCTGCATCATCGGCTGCTTGTCACCTCCGAAGAAATCGACCTTGATGCCTCGTATGCCGTTGTCCTTCATCCACTGCATCTCCTGGCGACGGATGCGAGCGTTGTTCAGCTTGCCGATAGGCGTCTGTGGAGCGTCGTTCCACGAGCCGTTGGAGTTGTACCAAAGGAAGATGCCCACGCCTTTCGTTTGGGCATAGCGTGACAGCTCTGCCATGCGCTCGTAGCCGATCTGCTGATCCCAGAAGGCATCGATGAGCACACTCTGCCAACCCATTGCAGCCGAGAAGTCTATATAGCGCTTCTGCTCGTCGAAGTTACAGCTTGGGTCCATACCGATGATCCACGACCAGCTGCCCTTGCCGTAGGTGTACGTTTGCGAAGCCTTGTATTTCTGCTCTACAAGGTCGAAAGGCACGGTTGTCTCCACGATGTTGGCCAAAGGACCCACGGTGATGGTGCGCCAAGGAGTGCTGCCGGGGAGTGCCATAGCTGGGGTTGTCGAGCCGATACCGTTCATTTCGCCCTCCTGTGGGAAGCCGATGGCATACGTGCTGCCTTGCTCATTGAGCAGTCGGCAACCTACATAACCGCCGTCGGTGCCCGTTTCGCTGATGAGGACCCACAGATCCTCAGCAATGCCCTTCGAACCTTTCGAACTCTCCAAACCATTCAGAACCCCCTGTCTGCGGAACAGACAGGGAAACGTGTATCCTTCGCCCCAACCGTTCTTACCCGTGGAATCATCGAGGGTATAGGAGGTCTCGTAGCTGGGATAAGTGCGTGCAAAGCCACCCATAGGCTTCGTCTGTGGGCAGAGGAACGTTGTTGTGCCTTCGGGCAAGGCAAAGCTGCTCACTTCTCGCTCCACTACGCAGACGCGTGTCTCTTTCTTGGGAAAAATCGTATATCGGAATGCCACGTCACGATTCGACACGCTGAAAGTGATGTCCATTGCCGGCTTGCCGTCCTGTTCGTAGCAAACCGTAGCCTCCGTAGCCACATATTCCACATGGCTCTGCTTGATGTTGGGCAGCGTGTAGGTTTCGCTCACCAGTTTGGTCTCAAAATTCTTCTCAACAAGTCCCTGCGTATAGTCGCCGATGTTCGTCACCAGTCCTAAGGCCGATGTTTTCACCATCTCTTGACCCTGATAGGAAACCTGGTAATGCGGCCTTCCTTCGTCCGTGCTGATTGTAACCACAATCTTGCCATCAGGACTCGCAACCTGATTGTCGGCAAAGGTGGTGAACGAAATCATCAGGGATAGGAATAATAAAGCACTTCTTTTCATAGTTAGTAAGGCAATAAAGACTTTTATTCGTGCTTAGAGAGACGTTCCCAGGCGAGTTGCTCGAACTTTGTGCCGGGACGGCCATAGTTGGCATACGGGTGGATGGCGATGCCGCCGCGCGAAGTGAAGATTCCGGTCACTTCGATGTAGCGTGGATCCATCAGCTTGATGAGGTCCTTCATGATGATGTTGACGCAATCCTCGTGGAAGTCGCCATGGCTGCGGAACGAGAACAGGTAGAGCTTGAGCGACTTCGATTCGACCATCTTCACATCGGGGATGTACGAGATGATGATGTTGGCAAAGTCGGGCTGACCGGTGACGGGACACAGCGAGGTGAACTCGGGACAGTTGAACTTCACCCAGTAGTCGTTCTCCTGATGTGCGTTCTCGAACGTCTCAAGTACTTCGGGTGCATAGTCCTGCTTATAGAAGGTCTTCTTGTTGCCCAGAAGGGTGAGCGTCTTTTCGTCTTTTCTTTCCATATATAATAATCAATTAACAATTAACAATTAATAATTAACAATAAACTATTGTCCGAATTTTATATTAGCGGTGCAAATATAACGCTTTATTTTGTAAAAAACAAAAAAAAGAGGAAAATTCTGCGTGGAATCTTCCTCATCTTGTGTTTTCCCTCTTAGATTCGAGGTCAAATTGAATTCTTCTCTTATCTCATTATTAAATTTCTTCAAACAATTGTCTCATGAGGCATCCCTGACTCATTTTGACGTTGCAAAGATAACATTATTTCGAAGATAATGCAAATTTTTACGAGAGAATTTTATTTGACAATTAGAAAAAGCGCTTTTTGTAAAGTCAAAGTGATGAAATCGCACTATTTTAGGTTGTTTTTTTCTTTTTAGAGGAAAAAATGACAACTTTATTGTGGCAAAATGAAACCCAAATACTGCGTCTAACTATGGTTTTTAATGGTTCGGTTGGCAAAATGTTATAAAACATAAAAAAAGATGTCGAGACAAATAGTCTTGACATCTTTCTTATTCGAGGGTAGATTTTGACCGAACTTACTGCATCGATCCGCCGACAATATCGAGGAGCTCTGCGGTGATGGCAGCCTGGCGTCCCTTGTTGTAGAGGATGCGCAGCTCGTCGAGCAGCTCGTTGGCGTTGTCGGTGGCTGTCTGCATGGCCACGGTGCGTGCTGCGTGTTCGGCAGCTTGTGCATCGAGCATGATGGTGTAGATCTTCATGCAGAGGGCATCGGGGATGAGCGTGTTGAGCACATCTTCGGGCGTAGGCTCGATGATGTAGCCTGCCGAAGTGAATTCTCCTGCCTTGGGAGCTTCAAGCTGCACGGGCAGGAACACTTCGCGGGTAGGAATCTGCGAAGCTGTGTTCTTGAAGTGCATGTATTGCAGTTCCACGCGGTCGATGCGTCCCTTAAGATAGTCGTCCATCAGGCGGTTGGCCAATTCCTGGGCGGTTGCGAAAGCCGGGTTGTCGCCCTTCTCCACATAATCGCGGATGAGGTTGAAACCCTTCATCTTGCCAAGTGACTGGCTGAGCTTGCGGCCGATGACGTAACAATCGATGGCATCATCGGTCAATCCTGCAGCAGCATACTCATGGAGCAGGGCGGTGGTGTGGCGCAACGAATTGCTGTTGTAGCCACCGCAAAGACTTGAGTTGCTGGCAATGGTAACGATGGCCACGCGCTCCACTTCGCCATGGGGATGACAGAGGGGAGTGGTAACCTTGGTTTCACCGCTTAGCAGGCTGACCATGATCTTATGCAGTTGGCGGTCGTAGGGGAGCATGCTCTCGATGGCCATCTGTGCCTTGTGGAGCTTGGCAGAGGCTACGAGTTTCATGGCCGAGGTGATCTTGAGGGTACCTTCGACCGATCCGATGCGACCTTTGATTTCCTTTAATGAAGCCATTGGGGATAGGGTTAGGAGGGGTTCTGAAAGGTTCTGATAAGTTCTGAAGGGTTGTGTGGGCAAAGTTGCCTTTTGAACTTTTTAGAACTTTTCTTAACCTTTTGAACCTCTGATTGTTAGTTAGTCAGTTCGGTGCAAACAGCTGCTGCCAGATTGGTGATGATGCCCTTGATGTTGTCATCGATCTTGCCGGATGCAAGAGGCTTGATGACATCCTCGGAGTGAGAAGCGCGGAGCAGTTCGAGGAACTTGCTCTGGAACTCGGGCACCTGGTCAACGGCAATCTTCGACATCAGACCCTTGGTGCCGCAGTAGAGAATAGCAATCTGCTCGCCTACAGGCATTGGGCTGTACTGAGGCTGGATGAGCAGCTTGTTGTTCTTGCGGCCACGGTCGATGGCCATCGCCGTCACGGCATCCATATCGCTTGAGAACTTCGAGAAGGCCTCGAGCTCGCGGTACTGTGCCTGGTCGATCTTCAGCGTACCGGCCACCTTCTTCATCGACTTCACCTGTGCCGAACCACCTACACGCGATACGGAGATACCTACGTTGATGGCAGGACGGAAGCCCTGGTTGAAGAGGTCGGTCTCGAGGAAGATCTGACCGTCGGTGATGGAGATAACGTTGGTGGGGATGTATGCCGAAACGTCACCTGCCTGGGTTTCGATGATAGGCAGGGCGGTGAGTGAACCACCGGCCTTCACATGTCCCTTGAGGCTGTCGGGAAGGTCGTTCATCTGCTCGGCCACTTCCTGCTGCTCGATGATCTTGGCAGCACGTTCCAGCAGACGAGAGTGCAGATAGAACACGTCACCAGGGTATGCCTCACGGCCCGAAGGACGACGCAGAATCAGCGATACCTCACGATAGGAAACGGCCTGCTTCGAAAGGTCATCATAAACGACGAGGGCGTGACGACCCGTGTCGCGGATGAACTCGCCGATGGCAGCACCTGCAAATGGAGCAAAGTACTGGAGGGCGGCAGAGTCGGCAGCCGTAGCGGCTACGACAACGGTGTAGGGCATAGCACCCTTCTCGCGTAATGTCTGCACGAGAGAAGCTACGGTCGAGCCCTTCTGGCCGATGGCTACGTAGATGCAATATACGGGATTGCCTGCCTCGTAGTTATCCTTCTGGTTGATGATGGTATCGATGGCGATGGCCGTCTTACCTGTCTGGCGGTCACCAATGATAAGCTCACGCTGGCCACGTCCGATAGGAATCATGGCATCGACGGCCTTCAGACCGGTCTGCAGAGGCTGCTTTACCGGCTGACGGAACACAACGCCAGGGGCCTTGCGCTCCAGTGGCATTTCGAATTTCTCGCCCGGTATCGGGCCCATGCCGTCGAGTGGTTCGCCGAGTGGGTTGATGACACGGCCAAACATATTCTCATTCACCTGGATCGAGGCGATGCGGTTGGTGCGCTTCACCACCATGCCTTCACGGACCTTCTCCGATCCGCCAAGGAGCACGGCACCCACATTGTCTTCCTCCAGGTTCATGACGATGGCCATGACACCGTTTTCGAATTCCAGCAACTCGTTCATCTCAGCATTGCGCAGGCCGTAGATACGGGCCACACCGTCACCGATGGTCAGCACGGTTCCGACTTCGTCGAAACGTGTTGAAGTGTCGATGCCATGCAGCTGCTGCAACAGTACTTCGCTGACTTCGCTGGCTTTGATATTGCTCATAATTTGTACTTTAGACGATTCTCTTGTTTTTCTCAATAAACTGTTTCTTGATCAACTCAAATTGCTGACGCACAGAGGCATCGAGACGCATATCGTCGATCTGGAAGATGAAACCGCCCAGAATGTCGGGATCGACAGAGGTTTCGAGAATCACATCGACGGAGTTCTTGGAGTGGCTTTCCACCAGTTTCTCCAGTCGTTGTGCCTCCTTCTTTGCCACAGGCACCGCTGTGATGAGCTTGCCGATACTGATGTGTTTCAGCTCGCGGTAGAGTGTGACATAGTTGTGGGCGATGAAGAGCATGAACGATTCGCGACGATGAGCTACGACCAATTCAGCAAACTTCTTATAGACGTCGCTTGGTTTGGTCGTCGAGACGGCCTTACAGAGGACATCCACCTTTTGCTGCTGTGGCAGGAGTGGGTTGCCCAGCACTTGTGACAGCTGGGGCACCTCCCGATAGGTCGCACCGAAACACATGACTTCCTGATAGACAGTGTCTTCGAGTTTCTGTTCAACGGCAAAATCGAGCAGCGCCTTGGCGTATCGTTTGGCAATTACTCCAATATCCATGTCTTATAACTTGGTTTGTATCTCATCCAGCATGCGGTCGATCATTGCCATCTGATCCTTGTCGGTCTTTAGGCTTTGGCGAAGCACCTTCTCGGAGATCTCCACAGAGAGAAGACCCACTTGGCGACGGATGTCGCGGATGGCATCCTCCTTCTCCACCTCGATCTGCTGCTTGGCTTCGGCCAGGATCTTCTGGCCTGCCAAGGTGGCTTCCGTCTTTGCCTTCTCGACAATCTGATTGCGGGTCTCAACGGCTTCAGCCAAAATCTTTGACTGCTGTTCCTGAGCCTCCTTCAGCATTGCGGCGGTCTTTGTCTGGATGTTGGCCAGCTCGTCGTTGGCCAGCTTGGCCTTGGCGATGCTGTCGTCGATGTACTTGGCGCGTTCGTCGAGCATCTTGGTGAATGCAGGCCAGCCGAACTTCCACAGCACAAAGAGGACGGTGCCAAATGCCAGAAGCATCCAGATGAATAGTCCGCTTTCGGGAATTAGCAATGACATATAATGCTTGGATTTAAATTGTAAACGTTGATGTTTGGGAAGCCGAAGGCTGAGTGAGGTCAGCCTTCAGCCAAAAATTTAGGATGCGAGGAGGCAGACAACCACTGCGAAGAGGCTAACACCTTCAACGAGGGCACCGATGATAATCATTGGGGTCTGGATCTTGCTGATAGCCTCTGGCTGACGAGCCATGGCGTCCATAGCTGAAGAACCAATCTTACCGAGACCGATACCTGCACCGATTGCTACGATACCTGCGCCGAGAGCGGCAGCACCCTTAGTTGTAAAAAGACTTTCCAAAAGCATAGTTGTAATGTTTTTAAGTTGTTAATATTTAATGTTTAATAATTATTCGTGATGATGCTCTACCTGGCTGAGGCCAATGTAGATGCTCGAAAGCATAGTAAATACGAATGCCTGGATGAAGGCCACCAGCAATTCGAGGCAGTCGAGGAAGATACCCAGCAGGATACTTACCACCGACATGGCGCCATTGCCGATACCGGGCATACTGATGGCTGTCAGGAAGATGACGCTCAGTACACCGAGCAGGGCGGCGTGGCCTGCCAGGATGTTGGCGAAGAGACGGATGGTGAGCGAGAATGGCTTGGTAAAGATACCGATGAACTCGATAACTGCCATGATGGGTCGCAGCCATCCGGGGAGCTCGGCGTTCCAGAAGATCTCCTGCCAGTAGGCCTTGGTGCCAAAGATGTTTACGATGAAGAACGTAAACAGGGCGAGGCACAGGGTGACGGCGATGTTACCCGTCAGGTTGGCTGAGCCAGGAATGAGGCCTGCGAGGTTGCAGAAGAAGATGAAGAAGAACGCTGTGAGCAGGTAAGGTGCATAGCGGTCGGTATGCTTGGGGATGTTGGGCTTGATGACGTCGTTATAGACGAAGCTGACCAGCATTTCCACAGCACCGACGGAGCCCTTGGGCGCGGGTGACGAGGCGTCGCGATTCTTGTACCATCGGGCGCAACCCAGGATGATCCAGCAGAGCAGGATGCTTGCGATGATCAGGCCGGCCACGTTCTTGGTGATCGAGAAGTCAAACGGACGAACCTCTGTGCCACCGACCGTCTCCACTATCTTGCCTGCGTACTCCGACTCTTCGCCGGCAATCTTCAGGCCTTCATATTCGGCATGTCCGTGGTGGAACTTGCTCGACATGAAACAGTGGAATCCGCTGGTCTTGCTATAGACCATCACAGGCAGTGGCAGGGCAATCGAAGTCTCGCCCCAGTCGGTGATGTGCCAGTAGTAGGAGTCGCCCACATGCTCGAAGATCATGGCGGTCACATCCAGCGGCTTCGCTTCGCCCTCGGAATGCTCCTGGGCAACAGCGGGACGAGGCAGGAGGAGGCCGACTGCGAGCAGCAGACTTACCAGTAGCGTCCAGACTTTATTGTTTCTGTTCATTGTTTTGCTTCTTTTTGAGGAAGAATATCGATTCGACGATGAGCGATACGAAATAGATGCCGACGGTGGTCAGAGCGAACTGCCGGATGGGAATCTCGGTCAGACGCGCCACGAGGAGGATGGTCAATGCGGTAAGGATTAGTTTCAGGACCTTTGAGCCCAGAATCACCCATACGGTCACCGCAGGATTGACCTTCTGCAGTTCGCGCACGACGTTGATTACCACAGCTTCGTAGAACACAAAGCCGGCAATCAGGATCTGAAGCCACATCATAGCATCACGCAGGCCGAGATCACGTTGTGGTGCACCTCTACATAACCGCTCTTGACGGGCTGCAGGACGGTCTGGCCGCCGATGACGTAGCGTATGTTGCCCGGTTGCAAGGTGGTGATGATGGAGTCATGGTCACGCAGGATGGTGAATCGTCCCTTTGTGCCTGGCACCTCGCAGAGCTCCACTTCGCCGTCGAACACCGTCTTCTCGGGAGAATAGATCGTCAGTTTCATAGGGGTACCTATTACTTGTTCTCGGCAGCTTTGGCTGCTTCCATCAGACGCTGACCCTTGGCAATGGCCTCTTCGATGGTGCCGACGTTGAGGAATGCCTGCTCAGGCAGGTAATCGACTTCGCCGTCCATGATCATGTTGAAGCCCTTGATGGTGTCTTCGATGTTGACCATCACACCCTTCACGCCGGTGAACTGCTCGGCAACGGCGAATGGCTGTGAGAGGAAACGCTGCACGCGGCGTGCACGGTTCACGGTCAGCTTGTCTTCGTCGGAAAGCTCGTCCATACCGAGGATGGCGATGATGTCCTGAAGTTCCTTGTTGCGCTGCAGGATCTGCTTCACGCGCTGTGCGCAGTTGTAGTGATCTTCGCCGATGATGTTCGGGTCAAGGATTCGAGAAGTCGAATCGAGAGGATCCACGGCGGGATAGATGCCGAGCTCGGTGATCTTACGCGAAAGCACGGTGGTGGCATCGAGGTGCGAGAAGGTGGTTGCCGGAGCAGGCTCGGTCAAGTCGTCGGCAGGCACGTAAACGGCCTGTACCGAAGTGATGGAGCCCTTCTTGGTCGAAGTGATTCGCTCCTGCATCTTACCCATGTCGGTCGAAAGGGTTGGCTGATAACCTACTGCCGAAGGCATACGGCCGAGCAGCGCCGAAACCTCAGAACCTGCCTGGGTGAAACGGAAGATGTTGTCGATGAAGAGGAGGATGTCCTTCGACGTGCCGATGGCATCAGAGTCGCGGAATGACTCGGCGATGGTCAGACCCGAAAGGGCTACTGAAGCACGTGCTCCAGGTGGTTCTGACATCTGGCCATAGACGAGGGTGGCCTGTGACTTGGCAACCTCATCGTAGTCGATGGTCGAAAGATCCCACTTGCCTTCTTCGAGGCCTTCCTTGAACTTCTCGCCATAGCGGATAACGCCCGACTCGATCATCTCACGCAGCAGGTCGTTGCCCTCACGGGTACGTTCGCCGACACCTGAGAATACCGAGAAGCCGTTGTGCTTCTTGGCGATGTTGTTGATGAGCTCCATGATAAGCACAGTCTTGCCTACACCTGCGCCACCGAACAGACCGATCTTACCACCCTTGAGGTATGGCTCGAGCAGGTCGATGACCTTGATACCGGTGTAGAGCACCTCCTGTGAGGTCTTGAGCTCTTCGAACTTAGGCGGCTCGCGGTGGATGGGGAATGCACCCTCGCGGGAGAGTTCCTTCATTCCGTCTACGGTTTCGCCTACGACATTCAGCAGACGACCTTTCACTTGGTCGCCGACGGGCATGGTGATTGGAGCACCAGTGGCTTTTACCTCCAGATTACGACGCAGGCCGTCGGTTGAGTCCATGGCCACACAGCGTACGGTGTTCTCACCGATGTGCTGCTGCACCTCGATGACAAGGTCACGTCCATTGGGACGTTTTACCGTAAGAGCTTCATTAATGGCAGGTAGGGCGGCATCGTTGAACGTAACGTCCACAACAGGGCCGATAATCTGTGAGATATGTCCTACGTTTGTTGACATAATGTTTTTCGTTATAGTTGTTGTGATAAGATTTCACGGAAAGGATTGGCTTTTCAGTGCGCAAATATAATCATTTTATTTTCTAATACAAATTTTTTTGGCAAAAAAGTTTTCTAAAATTACATAAAAAGACGTTTTTGTTCTTTTTTTCGCCTTTTTTTTATGTGCTTATTACATATTATAAAAAATAATTAGTAACTTTGCGGTGCTAAAACAGAACTTTTTTTCTATGGCAGTTTCATTTTTCTCCGAGGGCATTGCAATGCCTGCTATTCGTCGTCGTGACGTCAGCGCCTGGATTCGCCAGGTTGCCCAGCTCCATGGCAAGCGGTTGGGCGAAGTTTGCTACAAGTTCGTCAACGACGAGGGTATTCTCGACTGCAATCGCCAGTTCCTTGGACACGACTATTACACCGACATCATCACCTTCGATTATTCCGAGGGCGATAAGATTGCAGGCGATATCGTCATCAGCCTCGACACCGTGCGCACCAATGCCGAGCAGTTTAATCAGCCCTACGAGCGCGAACTCCATCGCGTCATCATCCATGGCATCCTGCACCTCTGTGGCATCAACGACAAGGGCCCGGGCGAGCGTGAGATCATGGAGCAAAACGAGAACGAGGCGCTCTCGCTGTATTTTCCCGACCAGCAATAATTGTTAATTGTTAATTATTAATTGTTATTTGCTAATTGTTATTTGTTAATTATTAATTGTTAATTGAAAGTCGAATGACTTTTGAATACGATGTCCTTGTGATTGGCGGCGGACACGCCGGTTGTGAGGCTGCACATGCTGCGGCCCGTCTTGGTGTGCGCACGTGTCTAATCACGATGGATATGAATAAGATTGCCCAGATGTCGTGCAATCCGGCTGTCGGCGGTATTGCCAAGGGACAGATTGTTCGCGAGATTGACGCACTGGGCGGCATGATGGGTATCGTCACCGATCGCTGCTCTATCCAGTTCCGCATGCTCAACCGTTCGAAGGGTCCGGCGATGTGGAGCCCGCGCAGTCAGGCCGATCGCGGTCGGTTCATCTGGGCGTGGCGCAATGTGCTCGAGAATACTCCCAACCTCTTCATCTGGCAGGACACCGTGACCGAGTTCCTTTTCAACGAGGATCATTCCCGTGTCGAGGGAGCCATCACGCAGATGGGTGTGTGCTTCCATGCCAAGGCGGTGGTGCTTACTGCCGGTACCTTCCTCAACGGACTCATGCACATCGGACGTACCATGATTGCCGGTGGTCGTTGTGGAGAACTGGCGAGCTATGGTCTTACCGAGCAACTTGCGAAAATGGGCTTCGAAGTGGGACGGATGAAGACGGGCACTCCTGTCCGCATCGATGGCAAGACTATCGACTTCAGCTTGGCAGAACGTCAGGATGGAGACACCGACTTCCATCATTTCTCCTATCTGCCTTGGTCGCTGGTTCAAGCTTCGGAGATCTGTCGTCCTGCACCACATACACAACATCGCACCTTCGATGCTGCGGGTCAAACAGACGTTGCAGCTGCGGGCGCTGCGTGGCGAGCCGACCAGGCGCTTCCCTGTTTCACGATTCAGACAAATGAAGCCGTTCACGAGATTTTGCGTCGGGGTCTCCCCGACTCTCCGCTCTACAACGGACAAATCCAGAGCATCGGTCCGCGCTATTGTCCGAGCATCGAGACCAAGATTGTCACGTTTGCCGACAAGGACCATCACCTGCTCTTCCTCGAGCCCGAAGGCAACGGCACGCAGGAATATTACCTCAACGGATTCAGCAGCTCTTTGCCCATCGACATCCAGATGGAGGCTCTTCGCCAGATTCCCGCTCTTCGCAACGCGGTGGCTTATCGTCCGGGTTATGCCATCGAATACGACTACTTCGATCCGACGCAGTTACGCCATACGCTCGAGACGAAGCTCGTCTCCGGTCTTTATTTCGCAGGTCAGGTCAACGGCACGACGGGCTACGAGGAGGCGGCCGGACAAGGACTTGTTGCAGGCGCCAATGCGGCACTCCAAGTGAAAGGCGAGGAGCCGTTCGTGTTGGGTCGCGACGAAGCGTATATCGGTGTGCTTATCGACGACCTTGTGACGAAAGGTGTCGATGAACCTTACCGTATGTTCACCAGCCGTGCCGAGTATCGTATCCTGCTTCGTCAGGATGATGCCGACATGCGACTCACGCCACGAGGCTATACCATCGGTTTGGTCGGTGAAGAGCGCTATCGTCTCATGCTCGAAAAGAAAGAGTGCGTCGAGAAGATTGTTGAGTTCTGCGAAATGTTCCACGTGAAACTTTCGTTCAGCGATGTGCTTGCTTCGCTCGGAAGTTCCGAGTTGAAGGAAGGTTGCAAACTGCTGGCTTTGGTCAATCGTCCCGAACTCAACCTGCCACTTCTAGCGAATCATATTCCCGAACTCGCCCAGCTCTTCGACACACTTCCCGCCGATCGTCGTGAGGAAATCATCGAGGCCGCCGAGGTGCAGATCAAGTATGCGGGATACATCAGCCGCGAAAAGGCCGTGGCACAAAAGATCGCCCGATTGGAAGCCATCCGCCTTCCCAAGACGATCGATTACGAGCAGTTGCAGCAGCTCACCATCGAGGCGCGTCAGAAGCTCTCCCGCATCCGACCCGAGACCATCGGTCAGGCCAGTCGCATCCCGGGTGTCTCGCCAGCAGATGTCAATATCCTGCTGGTGCTCCTTGGACGATAAGGCTGTCCCTTTTGTTATCGTCGGCAGCCATGCTTGGCTGCCCACCAAAACAGACACCCCCCCGACAAACAAACCACCTAAATAACCACCCACAACAATGAACATTGAAATGATCAAAGCGCATGTGCGCACCATTCCCGACTTCCCTAAGCCTGGCATTTTGTTCCGCGACATCACCACCGTCTATAAGGATGCCGCTTGCCTTCAAGAACTCACACGAAGCCTGACTGATTACTACAAGGACAAAGGCATCACCAAGGTGCTCGGCATCGAGAGTCGCGGCTACACCATGGCGTCCATTCTCGCACAGAAACTGAATGCCGGTTTCGTCTTCGTGCGCAAACCCGGCAAGCTCCCTGCTCGCACTGTTCAGCAGAGCTACGAGAAAGAGTATGGCATCGATACAATCGAGATCCATGAGGATGCACTGACTCCCGATGATGTTGTCCTCATTCACGACGACCTTTTGGCCACTGGCGGCACGATGGAGGCAACCTACAACCTCGTTCGCAAACTGGGTGTCACCAAGGTCTATCTCAACTGCATCATCGAGCTCGTCGATCTCGAAGGTCGCATGCGCTTGCCCGCCGATCTCGATTTCTATTGCCCCATCGTTTACGAAGGCGAATAGTTCCACGTGGAACATTGTTTTTACCATCGTGATCCAAGCTAAAGACAATCCTCGTTACGAATACTTGATGGGCATTGTCAACATCATGCCCGATTCCCCCGGCGTCTATCGTTACTACGACGCCGAGGGAACGATTATCTATGTGGGCAAGGCGAAGAACCTGAAGCGTCGTGTATCGAGCTATTTCACCAAGGAACACGAGTCGCGGCGTACAGCCAATTTGGTACGTCAGATCTACGACTTGAAGTACGTCGTGGTCAATACCGAGAACGACGCGCTCAACCTCGAGAACCGCATGATCAAGGCACACCAGCCCAAGTACAATGTCCTGCTCAAGGACGGCAAGACCTACCCTTGGATCTGCGTTCGCAACGAGGCCTTTCCGCGCGTCTTCCTCACGCGTACATTAGTTAAAGATGGTTCGGCATACTTCGGACCATACACCAACGTGATGGTGGCTAAGACCCTGGTCGAGCTCTTTCAGCAACTCTATCATGTGCGTACGTGCAGTCTCAATCTGCAGCAGACGATGATCGAAAAGGGCTATAAACCTTGTCTGAAATATCACATCAAGAAGTGCCTTGGCCCTTGCATCGGCAAGCTGTCGCGCGAAGTCTATGACCAGGGTATTGACGAAATCAAGCAGATCCTGCGCGGCCATACAGCCGAACTGATGGCCAACCTCAAGCAGCAGATGCAGGAGAAGGCGGAGCTTTGGGACTTCGAAGGAGCCGAGCGCGTCAAGGAGCGCATCCAGATTCTCGAGGGCTATCGCACGCGCAGCAACATCGTCCCATCCACCATCAGCGATGTCGATGTGTTTGCCTACGACGAAGAAGATGTCAGCGCCATCGTCTCCTATTTCCACATCGTGCAGGGCGCCGTGATTTCCAGCTACACCATCGAATACCGAAAGCAGATTGACGAACCCAAGGAAGATGTCCTGGCACTCGGCATCCTCGAACTGCGTGAACGTTTCGAAGAAGGACAACCCAAGTCGGACGTCGCACAAGGAGATGCGTCGGGCAAGTCGTCTTCTTCGTCCTCCCATCCTACCGAACTTATCGTTCCTTTCGAGCCCAGCATTCTGCCTGATGGCTGTGTGGCGTTTGTCCCACAACGTGGCGACAAGCGCAAGCTCCTCGAGCTCGCCGAGAAGAACTGTCGGCAGTATCGCATCGACCAGCTTAAGCAGCAGGACAAGCTCAACCCCGAGCAGCGGCAGACGCGCCTGCTCACCGAGATTCAGAAGCAGCTTGGCCTGCCTCGATTGCCGCGACATATCGAGTCGTTCGATAACTCCAACATCTCGGGTTCGGACCCCGTAGCCAGTTGCGTTGTCTTCATGAACGGCAAGCCCGAGAAGAAGGAATACCGCAAATACAACATCCGAAGTGTCGTTGGTCCCGACGATTATGCTTCGATGCACGAGGTGGTGATGCGTCGTTATCGTCGTCTCGTCGAGGAGCATTTGGAGGTGCCCGACCTTATCCTTGCCGATGGCGGCGTAGGCCAGATGGGCGTCATCAAGCAGGGACTTGCCGACGTGCTGCATCAGTATCTTGTGGAGCATCTGCAGGGAACTATTAGCGAAGAACGTATGGCGGAGGTGCACGAGTTGCTCGACATTCCTGTGGGCGGATTGGTCAAGGACGGACATCACCGCACGCGTCAGTTGCTCTTTGGCGATCCGCCTGCCGCTGTTGATGTCAAGCAGGGCAGTTCGTTGTTCCATCTGCTCGAACATATCCAGGACGAGGTGCACCGCTTTGCCATCACGTTCCATCGACAGAAGCGAAGCAAGACACAGACGCATTCTTCGCTCGACGACATTCCCGGCATCGGACCTAAGACCAAGCAGGAACTGCTCAAGAAGTTCAAGAGCGTGAAACGCCTTCGTGCTGCTACGGTCGAAGAGATCCAAACTGTCGTTGGTCCCGCCAAGGCCAAAAAGCTTGTCGATTATTTTGCCCAACAGGCGCCCGATGCTCCTCAAGAATCCTAAATGTTCCACGTGAAACGTCTTTTTTTCTGTCACGAATTAGCGAATTATCGAATTGTTTTATGATAAAAAGAAAACTCGAACCACCCCGGCTGGATGATTCGAGTTTTTTCTTGATTGAACGAAAATAGTTTTCGGAGATTTCGATATTTTCGTGGTTTTCGGAATTTCGAAAAAGTGTTTATTCCGAAAATATCGAAATAGACGAAAAAGCACGAAAACTTTTTGTGATTTCGAGTTTTTCGATGTAGTTGCGCTGTTAATTCGTGGAATCCGTTGGGGATTCGGCGGGTTTGTTGTTTGCCTGCTCTGCTTGACGGGCTTGCTCGGCGGCGATTTCGCGTTCGCGCTCAGCGGCGAGCTGTGCCTGACGAGCCTGTTCGGCGGCCAGTGCGCGCTCGGCTTCCTTCTGCTTGGCTTTCTCTTCGGCGAACTTCTTCGGCATATACATTGGCTTGAAGAAGACGATGGAGATAAGGACTTCGGAGATGATGAAGAGGATGAAGCAGAAGCCCACGGCCTTCATCTGGATTCTCAGCTTAGCCATTGCGTCGATGGTGTTGATGCGGTCGAGGTTGTCGAGCGAAAGGTGGCAGTAGAAGAACAGCCAGAGACCGAAGAGCAGGATGACGACTGGGATGATGAAGAAACTCCACGAAACCGTGGTACGAATCTTCAAGATGAAGAGTTCCAGCAGCTGGCTGATGCTTTCGAGCATCAACAGGGTGCCGAGCAACTGAGGGATATACTGCACGATCTCGTTGGTGTGCCAGAGTAGGATGAAACCAAAGAAGCATGCGTATGCAATGCGAAGGATAAAACTAATGGCGTGATGCATGGTGAGGTGTATAATTAATAATTAACAATTAACAAATAACAATTTCGTCAGATTGACGCTGCAAATATAGGGTATTTCTCACAAAAAAGCAAAAAAATTAAAAATATTTTATCTTTTTTGTTCGTCGTATTGAAAAATACACTATCTTTGCACCGCTTTTGAAACAAATGGCCTCAAAGGCTAGTGCATGGAAAGATGCCGGAGTGGTCGATCGGACCGCACTCGAAATGCGGCGTACCCGTGAGGGTACCTAGGGTTCGAATCCCTATCTTTCCGCTGCCCAGGAGGACAGAATCTCAGATTGAGATGCTGTCCTCCTTTTTCTTTATTAAGTAACTATTCAAAATCAACCATACGTATTTATATTAAACACGAATTATCGCGAATAAACCTAAATTTTTCAGTATGTCTGTAAATGTCGCTCATCTTTCATAAATAATTTATGTAAAATTCATGGTAATTCGTGTTAAGTAAAAAAACGACCCATGCCAAAACGATATTCTCCAGGCGAAGAGATCGCCAACACTTCCACCCATGCCGTCGGCATACTCTTGGGTGTCGTCGTGGGCATCGCCTTCATCGTCACCAGTCTCAAGGGCGGAGATGCCTGGACGGGATGGTCCATTGGCCTTTACCTGTTCGGTATGTTGTCGTCCTATATTTGTTCGACGGCCTATCATGCCTTGCCGCAGGGAAAAGCCAAGCGGATGTTGCGTAAGTTCGACCACGCCGCCATCTATTGGCATATTGCTGGCAGCTACTCGCCCATCACGTTGCTGGCCATCATGCAGAAGTACGACATTTGGGGCATCGGCCTTTTCTGTTTCATTTGGGGTGCAGCCATCGTCGGCAGCGTCTTCAGTTTCTTCAATCGTGATTCCCACAGTCATCTCGAGACCATCTGTTATGTGCTGATGGGCTTGTCGGTGGTTGTGGCGTTTGGTCCCCTTGGGGATTCTGCGGGTGTGGTTGCCACGTCGTGGATTATCGCCGAAGGTGTGATGTACATCACGGGAGCCTTCTTCTATGCGCTCTACAAGAAGCCCTATATGCACACGGTTTTCCACGTCTTCGTCTTGCTGGGCTCCGTTTGCCATATCATCGCTGTATGGGATGTCCTCACGCAGTTCCTTCTGACAAAATAGGTAAGTTTTTTAATTAACAATTAACAATTAATAATTAACAATTGTGTGCCTGACCCCACACTCAATAGGCGAAGGTAACGTCCGATAACTCCTATTATCTCCCATTAACTCCCGTTTTCTCCATTATTATATAAAATGAATAACATGAAACGCGTTCTTTTTCTTTTGGTCTTTGCTTTCGCCCTGACGACAGGCAATCTCATGGCCCAATCCTATCTGAAGGTGATGAGCTACAATGTTCGTCTTTCTGTGGCCAACGATAGTCTCAATGCTTGGCCCTTGCGCCGTGGTGCTTCCGAACGTATGCTTCAGCTTGAGCGTCCTGCTCTGTTGGGACTGCAGGAGGCTTGTCCCGACCAGGTGGAATATTTCGATACTGTGCTACCGCAATATCATCGTCTCGGTGTGGGACGAGAGGATGGCAAGGCCGAAGGCGAGATGATGGCCATCTATTTCGACACGACCATCTTTGACCTGGAAGATTGGGGCAGTTTCTGGCTTTCCGAGACACCCGATGTGCCTTCCCTTGGCTGGGATGCCGCATGTAAGCGCGCTTGTACGTGGGCGGTGCTGTTGTTGCGTCAGTCGGGCAAACGCTTGCTCTTCCTCGACACCCATCTCGATCACATGGGCGTTGTGGCACGCGAACAGGAGGTGCGTCAGATTGCCGACAGCATCCAGTCGCTTGTCGTTCGCCAGGGTTTGGGCGAACAGCCCGTCGTGCTGCTCACGGCCGATTTCAATACAGGTGCAGCCAATCGCATCTTCAAGCCGCTCAAGGCCATCTTGAACGAAGCGAGGGAGAATGCTCCTGTTTCCGATCACGAATACACCTTCAACGGTTTTGGTAGTGTTCAAACAGTGGCAGAGCATCGTCAGCAAAATCCCGGGGAGGACTACGAGGATCAGGTTGTCATCGACCACATCTTCTACAGCAACGTGCAGCCGCTCTCATTCCGCGTCCTCCGCGATGATTATGGCGTCCCCTTCATTTCCGATCATTTCCCCGTAGTTTTCGAGGCCAGATTGCCTCTTTGATGTGACGATGTCCCCCCTATCGCCAAAGACGACTTATGACAAAAAGCCTTTTTGGCCATTTCTTCGTGCTGTTAATCAGTTGCTTATCGTATTTAATTTTTAGTTTTAATTTTTTTAAAATGTCCCCTCTTATTTAAAATAAATTTTGTATCTTCGCAGCGCCAATAAATTAATCTTCCGTGAAGCCGATATTCGGTATAGGTTATAACTAATAAAAACTTATTCAATTATGAAAATACAAGCACTCTTTTTTTTATCTGCATTGATTCTATTGCCTTCATGCAAGGATGATGAAGAGGTGGATCTGACCATTTATACCACCTGTCCCAATGACCATCATCCACACATCATTGATCTTGGTATTGGAACGAAGTGGGCTTGTTGTAACATTGGAGCTTCGTCTCCCGAAGATTTTGGTGATTATTATGCTTGGGCGGAGACGAATACAAAAACCGACTATAGTGAGGTGACCTATCAGTATGCCGAGGGAAAAGACGTCGATGGCGATGGCTTTTACGACAGGACAGATACTGATGGTGATGGATTATATGACGATTGTGCGTATCTAATCAATGATAAATTTATTTTCGGGACAGAGAAAGACGTAGCTCATGAGAAATGGGGGCATTCCTGGCAAATGCCGATTCGTGGCGTCTTGGAAAATTTGTGGGGAAATTGCGAAAAGACCTGGACAACCCGCAATGGCGTGAAGGGTATGCTCTTCACTGGTCCAAACGGTGGTTCCATTTTCCTCCCAGCAGCGGGGCATTATTGGCGCGGGAGCAACGATAGCGAAGGTGCGAGAGGTGTCTATTGGTCATCAGAGTGTGTGGATAATGGCCCTTTGGGATTGTCCAATGACGCCTACATCCTCACATTCAGCATTGATTATAGTAATATTCACGCAAGTAGTTATTATTATGGCTACTCTGTGCGTGCCATTTGGCAATAGTTCAGTATAAACAGCCGAATTGTTCGTTATCTAAATATGAATAACAACACATTGAAATATCTATTTGCTGTATTCCTTCCGCTGATCGTAGGACAGTTGCTTGTATCCTGCAAGCAGGGGAATCCTGAGGTTAGCGCCTCGCTTGACCGCATCGAGCAGGTGGTGCAGCAGCGTCCCGATTCTGCCCTTATCGAGCTGGTTAGCCTCGATAGTCTCCTTGACGCTGGCGCTGTGAGCATTGAAGGCGAGCGTATCTCAGCAGAACAGGAGGACCGGGAGAAAAAACATCTTGAACAGGTCTGGCAACTCTATGCAAAAGATTTATCGAACTGAACGACCTGTGCGAGAGTTTCTATCGTGTTCAGGGGAAAATAGACGAGCAAAAGCAAATCTATAAAAAGGTTCGAATGCTTATAGACGGTTTTGTAGAACCCTCGCAACAGAAAAAGCTTGACAGCATAATCGATGCGAACTTCGATGACGCAATGAAGAAGGTTAAATCGTCTGCAATCGGCTTGAATGAAATGGAGCTGCAGTTATACCGGCTCAAGGTTTCGGGCTTTTCCACGGTTGCCATTTGCCTCATCATGCATTATGACAATCCGCCTGCAATCAGGAAACGACTGCAACGCATAAGGAAGACGATACTTCAATCCGAGTCGCCGTATAAGGAGGAAGTTGCCTCTTTGATGTGACGATGTCCACCCTGTCGCCAAAGACGTCCAAAGAAGAAACGCCTTTGCGGCCATTTCTTCGTGCTGTCAATCAGTTGCTTGTCGTTTTTTTATTTTTGTTTTAAATTTTTTAAAATGTCCCCTCTTATTTAAAATAAATTTCGTAACTTTGCAGCGTCCATTTCGAGAAATCGAAAACAAAAGCGGATAATAACAGGAAGGTGCCAGGCATTTGGTCGCAAAAAAAAAGATCGTTAGCCTTGCGTATTTGGGAAAAAGTGATTAGCTTTGTGCCCGCTAAGCAAGAA
>JAZQBS010000144.1:0-3040 GCA_045545875.1 Bacteroidales bacterium | reverse complement strand
GCCTCCGACTTAGTCTCGCAGCTGAACGACAGCTTTCCGTTCTGGTAGCTGATGGTTGGAGTGGCGCACTTGGGTGTTTCGGGCGTGCCTCCATCCAGAGCGGTAATGTTCCTGAATCGCTTCCAGGGCTCTTCCGCCTTGTAGGCTTCGACTGAACCTTCTGGCACGTGAAGTGTTGCATATTCGATGTAGGAATCCTCGAAGGCATTGCCTATTGTGTAGGGTACACTTTCAGCAAGGCAATAGACGTCTTCTAGCTCCGAACATTTTCCAAATACTCTACTGAATAGGCCAGTAACACCACTACCAATCGTAAGGGTGGTGAGTCCTTTACATCCCCAGAAGGCACTCTCTCCAATTGTCTGTACACTATTGGGGATGGTTACCGAGGTCAGGCTTGTGCAATTCTGGAATACATTATTCGATATAGCCCCTAAATCATTACCCATGTCAACGGAGGTCAAACCGCTACAATCAGCGAAAGTATATTGTCCTAAAGAAGTTATGCTGTTGGGGATGGTGATCGATGTCAAGGCACTACATTTATAGAAAGCATGAGAACCTATTGAGGTCACGCTGTTGGGGATGGTGATGGAGGTCAGGCTGGTACAGCCGACGAAAGCATATTGCCCTATCCATGACACGCTGTTGGGGATGGAGATTGAGGTCAGGGAGCTGCACCGGGAAAATGCGTGATCTCCAACGTACATCACGCTGTTGGGGATGGTGATGGAGGACAGATTACTGCAGCCGGAGAATGTGGTATTCTCAATAGTCTTCAAGCTGTTTCCCAGGTCAATGGAGGTCAGACCGATACAATCTTCGAAAGCACAGGCACCTAAGGATGTCACGCTGTTGGGGAGAGTGACCGAGGTCAGTCCGTCGCAGCTCTGGAAAGTACGAATACCAATCGATGTCACGCTATTGGGAATGGAGACCGAGGTCATGTTGCGGAAGCCGAAGAAAGCGAGATCCCCTATCGATGTAATGCCGTCGGGTATTTCAAGCTCCGTTATCTCAACTCCATTGAGGAACAGATGTTTTGCACAAGAGAGCGGATTGGCCGAACCGTCTGGCCCTACGAAAGAGATTCCAAGCCACGCGACCAGATCCGAGATGTGCAACGAGGTCAGACTGCAACCCGAGAAAGCATATTCCCCTATTGCTTCCACGCTGGTGGGAATGGTGATGGAGGTCAGGCTGGTACAGCCGACGAAAGCATTTGTTCCGATGGAGGTCACCTTATCCCCAAGGTCAATCGAGGTCAAGCTGCGGCATTCACAGAAAGTATAAGGCTCGATGGTTGTCACTCCGCTTGGAATAGTGAACGAAGTAAGGCTATAACACTTATTAAAAGCGCCATTGCCAATTGATGTCACGCTATTGGGGATGGTAACTGAGGTAAGCTGGCCACAGCTGTTGAAAGCATAAGCACCAATCGCGGTCACACTATAATCGACCCCTTCGTATGTGACCGAAGCAGGGATAACAACATCGCCCTTGTAGTCATTGTCTGCATACGGGTTGTTTATCACTTTTGCCTCTTTGGCTTTCGTTACCAGGTCGTAGTAGATGCCATCGATTTCAACAGCATCGGCAAATGCTACCAGAGGCAGCAAAACTGTCAGAAGGAAAAGGATGAGCTTTTTCATAGTAGTATAATTTATTATCGCTGCAAATAACGTAAAAATATTTTCTGATTGTTTAGGTGTAATATACCTTGAAGAATGGATTCGCAAGGTGCGGAATCACTTGCTCAAATAGCGCTCGGCATCGATGGCGGCATGGCAACCGCTGCCTGCAGCCGAGATGGCCTGACGATAGATGGGATCGGCAACGTCGCCAGCTGCGAAGACGCCAGGGATATTGGTCGAAGTGTAGGGATGATTGACCTTGATGTAACCCTGTGCATCAACTTCCACACCGGGATGCTGGGTGCCATCGGCATCGGTGCGGGGTAGGAAATCGTCGGTGTTGGGGTGATGACCGATGGCAAGGAAGAAGCCATCGATAGGCAGGTCGTAGAACTCCTCATGGTCGGTGCCCTTGCCCTTGACGAGGTGAGCGCCTTCAACGCCATCTTCACCATAGAGACCCACGGTCTGTGTCTCCCAAAGGATCTCGATGTTGTCGCGCTCCTTCACCTTCTGCTGCATAGCCTCGCTGGCACGCAGCACGTTGCGACGCACAATGAGATAGACTTTCCGAGCAAGATTCGACAGGTACTGTGCCTCTTCGCAAGCCGTATCGCCTCCTCCTACAACGGCAACGACCTTCTTGCGATAGAAGAAGCCATCGCATGTGGCACAAGCCGAAACACCCATACCCGCATACTTCTCTTCGTCGGCCAGTCCAAGATATTTGGCCGAAGCACCTGTTGCGATGATGATGGTCTCAGCTTCGAGTTCGGTGCCATCGTCGATGTGAACGAGGTGGGGGCGACTGCCATCGGTGCAGAAATCGACACGATCGACAATGCCGTATCGGATGTCGGCACCCAGGCGCTCGGCCTGGCGACGCAAGTCTTCCATCATCTCGGGGCCTGTAGTCCCATCGGGATAGCCGGGGAAGTTATCGACTTCGGTGGTCTGTGTCAATTGTCCACCACTGATTGGGCCTTCGTAAACCACTGGCTCCAGGCCAGAACGTGAGGCGTAGATTGCGGCCGTATATCCTGCGGGGCCGCTACCGATGATTAGGCATTTCATAGGGGAGAGGTTTGAGTAGACCCCCTCATTCCCCCTGCTTAGGGGGATGACTTGCTTGTTGGGCATAATTCCTCCCCCTATGCAGGGGGATTAGAGGGGGTCTGGGATTTATTTATGAGGGTTTATGTGTCATTATGTCAAGAACCATTTCGTCAGTCTCGTTCATACCATATGCGCCGATGCGGGTGAGGTTGTGGATGCAACGATCGACATCGTCCTCGATGATGCCTTCGACGTTGGTGACGTAACGGTTCTGAATGGCAAGCATGGCGCTGAGTACGGCAGTGGAAACGCCCGACGAAACCTTCAGCGCACACGAAGGTTTGGCACCA
>JAZQBS010000143.1:0-45548 GCA_045545875.1 Bacteroidales bacterium | reverse complement strand
TACACAATATTTTTGTATTTTTGCAGTACAATATAAGCAACATTGTTTATTTAAATAACAAAAAAAAGAAACACAATGAAACCAACACTCTTTGTTCTTGCTGCCGGCATGGGCAGCCGTTATGGTGGATTGAAGCAACTGGATGGTCTTGGACCCAATGGCGAAACCATCATGGATTACTCTATTTACGATGCCATCAAGGCTGGCTTCGGTAAAGTGGTTTTCGTCATCCGTCGTGTCTTCGAAAAGGATTTCCGTGAGAAGATCGTTTCGAAATATGAAGGCCGCATTCCCGTTGAACTCGTCTTCCAGGATCTTGACAACCTTCCTGCAGGCTTCAAGGTTCCCGAGGGCCGCGAGAAGCCATGGGGCACCAATCATGCGGTTCTGATGGGCAAGGACGTCATTCATGAGCCATTTGCCGTAATCAATGCCGACGACTACTACGGAAGCGAAAGTTTCCAGGTACTTGCCGACTACCTCACCAGCGTTGAAGGAACCACTGGCAACTATGCTATGGTGGGATATCGCGTTTGCAACACTCTTTCGGAAGGTGGAACAGTAGCACGTGGTGTCTGCGAAACCAATGCCGAGGGCTACCTGACCAAGGTGACCGAGCGCACAAAGATCATTCGTGAAGAGGATGGTAAGATCCGATTCATCGAACCCGAAGGCAAGACCGAGCTTGCCGAGAATACCCCAGTTAGCATGAACATGTGGGCTTTGACACCCGATTACTTCAAGTATTCCGAAGAGTGCTTTGTAGCCTTCCTCAAGGAGCATGGACAAGAACTCAAGTCGGAGTTCTTCATCCCTCTCGTTGTCGATACCCTCATCAACAGCGGCAAGGCGACCTGCAGGGTGCTCGATACTCCATCGCGCTGGTTCGGCGTAACTTATGCTACCGATCGTCCAGCTGTTGTGGCCAAGTTCAAGGAGTTGCATGATTCCGGCCTTTACCCCAGCAAGTTGTTCTGATTAACTTTTCAGACTCTTTATAACCCTTCTGAACCTTTCATATCCCCTCAGAACCTCCTAAATTCAGTCTTATGGTACATATTAAAGACATCGTTATCGACTCCATGTGGGGCGACACCTCGCTCGAATGGCGTGGTTTGGATCCCAATATCAATATTGTGGTCGGACAGAATGGTTTCGGCAAGACAACCATGCTGAATCTGATTCGTGCGGTTCTGATGAAGGACGATAAGTTCATCAAGCAGTTGAAGGCCAAGGTCCATATCAACACGTTGATTACCAATAAGGAAGGGGAGACTACGGAGGGTGAAATGTTTTGTGATGGCAAGCAGGTTGTTCAAAAGCCGGCTTTTGGCGGTTTCGAATCGCAGTCCTGCTTCTACTACGTCAATACTTTCGACGTTCCGGCTTCGAAGAAGTCGTCGTTGTCACAACTTGGTCTGACACTCGATCAGGTGCTCTATCAGCGCAATCCTGACGTGTTCAGTTTCTCCGACTATCGTTTGAGTATGCTCAAGGACCTGCGTGCTGCCATGTATAAACAGGAGAGGATTGACAAATTTTTTGAATTGATCAATTCCTTGTTCCTGATGACCGGAAAGTCCATCGACATCGACGATAAGAACCGTGTAATCTTCCGTAAGGGAAAGCAAATCATCGATATGGAGAAACTTTCGGCAGGCGAAAAGCAGATCCTATTGCTTCTCTTCACGCTTTTTCTGATGGAGGATCGTTCGACGGTGCTTCTGTTGGATGAGCCCGAGATCTCTCTGCATATCGAATGGCAGGACAGACTTATCCAATTGATGCTCGACTTGAACCCCAATTGCCAGATCATTATGACTACCCATTCGCCGAATATCTTTGCCGATGGATGGGAGGACAAACTTGTCTTCATCTCCGACCTGGTGAAACAGTAGCGTTGACGTACTTCCCTGACATGTGAAAGGTAATCTTGACTTATAAAAAAGACTGGAAAGAGGCTGTGTGATAATAAGATCACACAGCCTCTATTTTTTTGTCAAAATTATTTTGATCTTTCTTCGAAAATTTGGTCGAAGAAACTTGCGATAGTTATGACAAGCCTGTTATGACGCCATTGGAATCAATGTCAATGAGTTCTGCCGAAGGTGCTTTTGGAAGGCCCGGCAAACGCATCATTTCACCTGCAATGGCCACAATGAACTCGGCGCCTTGGTTGATGACGATATCGCTGATGACGAAGTTGAATCCCGTGGGCGCTCCCACGAGTTTTGGATCGGGAGTGAACGAGAACTGCGTCTTGGCAATGCAGACGGGAAGGCTGTCGAGACCTTGGTTGTGAACCAAGGTGAGCATCTTCTTCGCCTTCTCGCTGAATGTGATACTTCCTGCACCATAGATTTTCTTGACTACGGCCTTGATTTTGTCCTTGGGAGTATCATAGTCCTGATAGGTGAAGTTGAGAATCGGTTTTGATGGATTCTTTTCGATGGTCTCGACGACAGCCTTTGCCAGTTCCGTGGCACCTTCGCCACCATGTGCATAACCATCGTTGATGACGCATTGCACGCCAAGTTCCTCTTCGCAATGGTCAATGAGGCAGCGGATCTCTTCGTCAGTGTCGTTGGCAAAGCGGTTGAATGCCACGAGGACAGTCTGTCCGAAGCCTTGCATGTTGGCAACATGTCGGTCAAGATTGGTAAATCCGCGCTTCAAGCCTTCAAGGTTGGGCTCCTTGATTTTGTCGGTGGGCACGCCTCCGTGCATCTTGAGACCATTGCAAGTGCAGACAATCACGGTGAGTTTGGGGCAGAGACCGGCCTTGCGACACTTGATGTTGAGGAACTTCTCGGCTCCTAGGTCGGCACCGAATCCTGCTTCTGTGATGCAATAGTCGGCCAGCGACATGCCAAGTTCGGTGCCAAGGATGGTGTTGCATCCATGTGCTATGTTGCCGAAAGGACCACCATGCACGATGGCAGGAGTGTTCTCTGTGGTTTGCACAAGGTTGGGGAGAAGGGCATCATCGAGCAGCACGCAGATGGCTCCGGCACAACCCAAATCCTTGACAGTGAATGGAGTATCGTCGTATCGGTAGCCGAGTAGGATGTTCTCTACTCTGCGACGCAGGTCTTCACGACTGGTGGCCATGCAAAGGATGGCCATGATCTCACTGGCAGGTGTGATGTCGAATCCGCTTTCAGCAGGAACACCGTTGCTTTGTCCGCCGAGGCCAAGGATGATCTTGCGCAGGCTGCGGTCGTTGACGTCAAGCACACGTTTCCAGAGTACCTGCTTCAAGGGTGGCAGTTCTTTGCGACGATGATAGAAATAGTTGTCAAGCAGGGCTGTAATGGTGTTGTGGGCTGAGGTCACGGCATGGAAGTCGCCGGTGAAGTGGAGGTTGATTTTCTCCATGGGCAGCACTTGTGCATAACCACCGCCTGCTGCACCACCTTTCATGCCGAAGCAAGGACCTAACGAGGGTTCGCGAAGCACGACGATGGCTTTCTTGCCGATGTGATTCAGGCCAAGGCTCAGGCTTATCGACGTGGTGGTCTTGCCGATACCGGCCTTGGTGGCAGAGATTGATGTCACAAGGATAAGGTTCGACTTCTTGACTTTCTCGTCGTTGATGTACTTCAATGGTACTTTGGCAATGTGATGACCATAGGGATATATGTCCGGGGTGGCGATTCCGCACTTCTCGGCAATCTTTTCAATGCGTTCCAGTTTACACTCGTTCGCAATTTCGATGTCACTTTTCATTCCAGAGAGGGTAGTTTATTGTTTGTCGATGATTAATTAATGTTTCAAGTGTTCCAGTTTTTCCGAAAGCATCAGCATGTAATCGCGCAGGTTGGCTGCTTCCATGAAGTCGAGGGCCTTGGCTGCTGCGAGCATCTTTTGCTTGGTCTTGTCGATTTCGGCTTGCAGAAATTCTTTCGTAAGTGGTTGTAATCTACGTTCATGCCCTACTGAGCTGCCGTCGGCTACCTGCATGTTGAAGATGCTTTCATCAATCTGAGGCGCAATCGTTTGCTGCTTTCGTGCTTCGAACGACGTGCGAGTGTCGGTGAGTTGTTCGTTGTCCAGAAGGCTCTTGCGTGGCTTTACGATCTGCGTCGGTGTGATTCCGTTCTCTTCGTTGTAGTGCATCTGTTTCATGCGACGACGTTCGGTCTCGTCGATGCATCGGCGCATCGAGCCGGTAATCGTGTCAGCATACATGATGGCGCGTCCATGAACATTGCGTGCAGCACGTCCAACCGTTTGCGTCAGGCTCCTTTCGTTGCGAAGAAAACCTTCCTTATCAGCATCAAGAATGGCCACAAGCGACACCTCGGGAAGGTCAAGTCCTTCGCGTAGCAGATTGACGCCAACCAGAACATCGTAGGTGCCTTCGCGCAATTCGTCCATGATGCGAACACGATCCAGCGTATCTACATCCGAATGGATATAGGCGCAATGTATGCCATGTTCGCGTAGATATTCGTCAAGTTCCTCGGCCATCTTCTTGGTTAGTGTGGTGACCAGAGTGCGCTCGCCTGCTTCGATGGTTTTCTGTATCTCTTCCATTAGGTCATCAATCTGATTTTCAGATGGACGCACTTCGATGGTCGGATCCAGAAGGCCCGTTGGGCGAATCAGCTGTTCGGCCACGATACCTTCGCTTCGCTCCAGTTCGTAATCGGCAGGAGTGGCGCTGACATATATGGTGGTAGGAGTGAGGGCCTCGAATTCTTCGAACTTCAATGGGCGGTTGTCGATGGCGGCAGGAAGACGGAATCCATATTCGACGAGCGTTGATTTTCGTTTGAAGTCGCCTCCGCTCATGGCGTGAATCTGAGGAATAGTGACGTGGCTTTCATCGACGATGAGCAGAAAATCCTTCGGAAAATAATCCAGCAGGCAGAAGGGGCGGCTTCCAGGTGGACGTCCGTCAAAATAGCGCGAATAATTTTCCACGCCCGAGCAGTAACCTACTTCCTTGATCATTTCCAGGTCGTAAGTCACGCGTTCCTTGATACGTGCTGCTTTTTCGGGCTCGCCAATGCTCTCGAAATAATCGATTTGCTTGCCTAAATCCAATGCAATTTCGTCCACGGCACGATCTACACGATCCTTCGTGGTCGTGAAGATGTTGGCGGGGCTGATCACGTAACGATCCATACGTTGAAGCGTATGCCCGGTCATAACGTCAAGCGTTTCGATTTCTTCGATTTCGTCAAAACAGAAGTGGATGCGCACAATCAGGTCAGTGGCTGCCAGGAAAACATCCACCGTCTCGCCCTTACATTGGAAATTTCCGCGTTGGAGGGCTACGTCATTGCGGGTATATTGCGCATTCAGCAGTGCACGGAGCAACTCGTCCCTGCCGATCTGCTGGCCCACTTCCACCGTAATCATATTGTTGTGGAAATCCTCGGGATTGCCGATGCCATAGAGGCAACTGACCGAAGAAATCACAATGACATCCCTTCGACCCGACAGCAACGCATAGGTGGCTGAAAGCCTGAGTTGGTCGAGTTCCATGTTGATGTCCAGGTCCTTCTCGATATACGTGTCGCTGGCTGGCAAATATGCCTCTGGCTGGTAATAGTCGTAGTAGCTGACGAAGTACTCGACTTGGTTGTTAGGGAAGAAGGCGCGCATCTCGCTGTAGAGCTGTGCGGCCAGGGTCTTGTTATGACTGAGAATGAGGGTAGGACGCCCTGTTTGTTGGATAATATTCGCCATGGTGAACGTCTTGCCAGATCCCGTAACACCCAGTAGGGTTTGAGCAGGGATGCCTGACAGCACGCCTTCCGACAGTTGACGGATGGCTTCTGGCTGGTCGCCCATCGGCTTGTAATCGGATTTCAGGTCGAAAGTCATGAGTAAAATGGAATAGAATCTATACCTTATACAAAAAGTGGCGCAAAGATAAGAAATCTCGCGCGCACGACAAAATAATATGAAAGAAAAATGCCAAATAATAACAATAATTAGTATTTGGCACTATGGTTATCATTTGCAATTGTCATTCTTGCTGTCCGAAAATATTGCCAAACAAATCGCGGAAGTCGTCCAGCAGCGACTTGTTGTAACTTTCGTCGTTGAAGTCGATTTGTTGCACATCGCGAATGAAGTTGCACAAGTCATCACCGCCACTTGCCTTCTGCTTGAACTTGAGTTCCATCTTGTCTGCACCGAGCGGTAGGGGCAGATGGCAGATGTCCCAAGGATCTTCGTCGCTTTGGGGCTTGGACAACGTATAATAGACTGCACGTCTTACGGTGTGCTCTTCGGGTTTCAAGCGTATGACGGCAAACTTTGCATCTTCAGGCTTCTTGGGTTGGGGAAGTACGAAGGTGAAAAGCAGCGTGCGATCTGGGAGCGCTTGGCAGCAGAACTCGACCAGATTCAAGTTGAGTTGAGGGTTTCGTTTGTTCCCCTTATAGGGAAATACTTTCCTCCATAAGTCAAGATCAACCAGCGCATGCAGAGGCATTGTTCCTCTTACGTATTCAAAAACCAGGCGTGGGAGAAATATGTTGGTGAATTGGTTGGTGTCCATAATGACTTCCATATAAGACTAAGTTTGATTTGGACTGCAAAATTAAATAAAAATCTTGATATCTCCAAATATTTTAGCCGAAATTTTTCAAAAAAAATCATTACAGATTTTTGGCCTCTGGAAGGGGTTCCCAGAATTTTTCGAGATATGCATAATGTATGCAAATCGCATAATTTTAGGCATATTTTTCCAATTCAGCGATGATTTATTCCGTGTGCTGCGTATGAGCAAAATATACAAAATGCATATATGAATGTAAATTGTTAAAAATGAGGGAAATATTGTATGCATTCTAGGTAAATATTCCATGGTGCGAAATAAACCTTTATGCAAAAATATGCATAACGAGAAAATCACCAACAATTTGCTATATGTAAACATCTATTTATAAGTGTTTTGCGCCTTGTTTAGTCGAATTATTTTATTGATTGAATTTGTTATTCTTCTTTTCTTCTGAAAAGCCGTTTCCCTCTGCCCTAATGATAAAAATCACCAACCTTTTTTTGGCAGTATTTTTAAAAATGTATAATGCAAAAAATGGCCCACAATCGACGTTCGCACAATAAAACCATGACTTGTACGTTTAAATGTTGAACGTTGATTCTGACGCAAATTATAAAGAGATGAAAAAGTTTATTACAGACTTCAAGGTGGTAGCCAACGAACAGTTGTCCGATCGGCTCTTTATCTTACGCCTTACACCAGCCGATGGTTCGCTTATCGCACCATGTCGTGCTGGACAATTTGCCGAATTGCGGGTTGATGACGAACCCCGGGTTTTCCTCCGTCGCCCTATCTCGATCCATCGTGTCGATTATGATGCCAACGAGATGTGGCTTCTTATCCAGCGTGCCGGTCATGGCACCAACAGGTTTGCGTGCTTGCGCGCGCGCGATCAATTAAATATTATATATCCCCTGGGCAATGGTTTCACCATCGAAGAACAGGTACTTGATATGCATTATCTGCTGATTGGTGGTGGTGTTGGTGTTGCACCTCTGCTCGAAACGGGCTACCAGTTGAAGCAACTTGGTGCTCGGGTTAGCTTCCTTCTTGGCGGAAAAAGTTGCGCAGAAATCGCACAAGTTGCACAGTTCCGTAAAATTGGAAATGTATATATTACTACCGAAGATGGTTCAGTCCTCGAAGGCTTGGATTGCCAGCGCGGGTTTGTGACGCAGCATTCAGTCTTAAAGGAAGGTTCTTTCGATGCTATCCGTGTTTGCGGCCCTGGTCCTATGATGAAAGCTGTGGCGCGTTTGGTTTCTTCCTGGAAGCAGAACGAACGACCCCACTTCTGTGAGGTCTCGCTCGAGAACAAGATGGCTTGTGGCCTCGGTGTTTGCCTTTGCTGCGTTGAGGACACCAAGGATGGTCATAAGTGCGTCTGCTCCGATGGTCCGGTGTTCGACATTAAGGACCTCAAATGGTAGGAAACATCGGCTTAGTTCAAAGACATCAATTCAACTTAATGATTATTGAAGATTATGGCAAATCTTACGACAAATATAGCAGGGCTGACCTTGAAGAATCCTGTGCTTACCGCTTCGGGAACCTTTGGCTATGGCACAGAATTCAGCGATTTCATCAACCTTGAGCGCCTGGGAGGTTTTATTGTCAAGGGCACAACACTTCATCCACGCCAGGGCAATCCTTATCCACGTCTTGCCGAGACTCCATCGGGCATGATTAATGCGGTTGGCTTGCAGAATAAGGGTGTCGCTTATTACATTGAGCATATCCATCCCCAACTTGCCTCTTTAAAGACCAACGTCATCGTAAATCTCAGCGGCAGTTGCATCGAAGATTATGTCGAAGGTGCTCGAATGCTGAACGAAGTGGAAACCATCCCGGCCATCGAATTGAACATTTCCTGTCCCAATGTGAAGGCAGGAGGGATGGGCTTTGGTACAAAGCCTGAAATGGCTGTTGAGGTAGTCCGAGAGGTACGCAACGTCTACCTGAAGCCTCTCATCGTAAAACTGACACCCAATGTGACTAGCATCGCCGAAATCGCAAAAGCCGTGGAGGATGCAGGCGCCGATTCGGTCAGCCTGATTAACACGGTGCTTGCCATGGCTGTTGATGCCGAACGTCAACGTCCCATCTTGAGTACAGTCACCGGAGGTCTGTCAGGCGCAGCAGTCAAGCCTATCGCCTTGCGTTGTGTATGGCAGGTCTATAATGCCGTAAAGATCCCGATTGTAGGTCTTGGAGGCATCATGAACGCCACCGATGCAATCGAGTTCATGCTGTGCGGAGCAAGGGCAATCGAGGTGGGTACAGCTAACTTCATCGACCCCGCAGTAACCATGAAGATCATCGATGGCATTGATGAATATCTTGACCGGCATGGCTGTCAAAATGTATCGGAAATTGTCGGTGCGCTGAAAGTTTGATTAAAAAATTGCGGTTTTTTGGCGAAAAATACAATATATTTATTATATTTGCGCCCGAAAATCGCTATTTTTATTATATATGGGTAACATCAAAGGCATGGGCATCGCCCTTGTCACTCCTTTCAAAGCCGACATGTCGGTTGATTACGACGCTCTGCAACGTCTGGTCGAATTTCAGGTCAGCAGCGGAGCGGACTTTCTTTGCGTTCTATGTACAACTGCCGAAACACCAACCCTCACCCCCGAAGAACGAGCAAGAGTGCGTCAGGTAGTAACCGACCAGGTGCGTGGTCGTGTCCCTATTGTCATTGGTTGCGGCGGCAATAACACGATGGCTATCGTCAACGAACTCCGAACTACTGATTGGCGTGGTGTTGATGCCGTACTCAGTGTAGTGCCCTATTACAACAAACCCTCACAGGAGGGCCTCTATCAGCATTTCTCCACCATTGCCAAGGCTTCGCCCATCCCCGTCATCCTCTACAACGTGCCGGGTCGTGTAGGTGTGAATATGACTGCTGCTACCACGTTGCGTCTGGCCTACGACAATCCGAACATCATTGCAATCAAGGAAGCATCTGGCAATTTCGACCAGATTGATGACATCATTAAGAATAAGCCTCGAAACTTCACGGTGCTCAGTGGTGACGATGGCATCACCTTCCCGCTCATTACCTTGGGCGCTGAGGGAGTGGTATCGGTCATCGGCAATGCGCTTCCAGGCGAATTTGCACGCATGGTGCGTCTGGCGCTCGATGGCGACTATCAGAACGCGCTCACCATCCATCATCGTTTCAAGGAGCTTTTCTCACTGCTCTTTGTCGATGGCAATCCTGCCGGTGTAAAGGCCATGCTCAGTGCTATGGGCTATTGTGAGAACGTGCTGCGCCTGCCACTCGTTCCAACTCGAATCACTACATTCGAGAAGATTCAGGCTATTCTTCGACAATTATAATCGATTATGAAATTCAAGCAAGTTCCGGTCCTTCTGCTCACCGGTTATCTGGGCAGTGGTAAGACTACCCTTCTCAATCGTATTCTGACCAATGAGAAGGGCATTCGTTTTGCAGTTATCGTCAACGACATCGGCGAAGTGAATATTGATGCTGATCTCATCCAGAAGGGTGGCGTCGTTGGTCAAAGTGATGACTCGCTCGTGGCTTTGCAGAACGGTTGCATCTGTTGCACCTTGAAGATGGACCTCATCCAGCAACTGAACGATCTGGTCAATCAGAATCGTTTCGACTATATCGTCATTGAGGCATCGGGCGTATGTGAGCCTGGACCAATCGCGCAGACAATCTGTTCTATTCCCAATGTGGTGGCCGAAGATGCGCTCAAAGGCGGTATCCCTGTCCTCGATTGCATCACTACCGTTGTCGATGCCCTTCGCATGAAGGACGAGTTCCAAAGCGGTGAATCGCTCACACGCAAGAATCTTGACGAAGACGATATCGAGAATCTGATCATCCAGCAGGTCGAGTTTTGCAACATGATCTTGCTCAACAAGGCCTCTGAGGTAAGCAAAGAGGATCTGAAGCGAATCCACGACATCATCCGCGCTTTGCAACCAAAAGCAAAGATCATCGAATGCGATTATTGTGACGTTCCCCTCGAACTGCTTATCAATACCCAAATGTTCGATTTCGAATCCGTAGCCACTTCGGCCACATGGATTCAGAAGGTCGAAGGTGACCTCGACGAAGATGCCGAAATCCACGAGCATCATCATCACGACGATGAAGATGATGATGACGAACACGAGCATCACCACCATCATCACGATCATGACGATGATGATGACGAGCATGAGCATCACCATCACGATGACGACGATGACAATGATGACCATGAACATCATCATCACCACCACGATCATGAACATCATCACCACCATCATCATCACGATGGGGAAGGAGAAGCCGAAGAATATGGCATCGGCACCTACGTCTATTATGCCCGACAGCCCATCATCCTCGGTCTCTTCGACGACTTCGTGGCACGTCGTTGGCCAAAGAACATCATCCGTGCCAAAGGCATTTGCTATTTCTCCGACGAGCAGGACGTCTGCTACGTCTTCGAGCAGGCTGGTCGTCAGACCACCGTTCGCAATGCCGGCAGTTGGTTTGCTACCATGCCCAAGCGCGAACTTGAAATGATGCTGGAACGCGATGCCAACCTTCGTCGCGATTGGGACGAAGTATATGGCGATCGTATGCAGAAGATTGTCTTCATCGGTCAGAACCTCGACAAGGCTCTCATCAAGAAAGAGATGGACGCCTGTCTGGTTCAATAGCTCTCGAATCTTTTCATTTCTATCACGAATTAGAGAATTTGAAAATTATTGTGGTGTCTTTCCATTCACAATGATTCTATAATTCGATAATTCGGGATAGAAAAAACGATAAACCAGTTTTAGATTATCTTTTTTCTTATACCTGATCATGGAGATAAGGACAGTATGTATCGGTTTGTCCATCATGGCATTGGCATGCTGCGATAGACTTTTGGCAAACCCACAATCGAGTGATAACAACCAGCGTCAGCAGGTCATCGACCTTGCTGGACGTTGGCGTATGGGCTTCGATAGTGCCCAGTACAACTACGCAGTGACCTTGCCCGGTACTACCGACACCAATGGTTTGGGCGAACCCTGTGCCGACAAGACCGAGACCACGCGTCTATCCCGTCGTTTCAGTTACAAGGGCGAGGCTTGGTACAACAAGTCGTTCGAAGTGGCTGCCGACTCTCTGTCCTGGACGCTCATCCTCGAACGCACCAAGTTGACCCGTGTCTATGTCGATGGCAAATATGTAGGTACGTCCAACAACATCTCCACGCCCCAACGCTTTACGTTCGATTATCTTGCCCCAGGCCGTCACGACCTCACCATCATGGTCGATAACTCCAAGGGGGTGCCCGAGCAGATCTATGGCAACAGCCACGCCTATACCGAGGACACACAAACCAATTGGAATGGCATCATCGGCAACATCTGCCTTGTTTCGGGCAACGAGATAGCCAAGGTGCGTCCTGCCAAGGTGAATCCTGCCTTCAACGACTTCCATATCGAAGGTCGTCATTTCTATGCCAATGGCCATCGCATCTTCCTGCGCGGCAAGCACGATGCTTGTGTCTGGCCCCTCCATGCCCATGTGGCCATGACAGTGGATGAATGGCTCTGGTACCTGGGCATCTGCAAGGATTACGGAATCAACCACATTCGTTTCCACTCCTGGTGTCCTCCTGAGGCTGCATTCACGGCTGCCGACAGCCTTGGCATCTATATGCAGCCCGAACTCCCGTTTTGGGGCGATTTCAACGAAAAGGATTCCGTCCTGATGACATTCCTTCACAAGGAAGGCATCAACATCCTCAAGGAATATGGTCATCATCCGTCGTTCGTCTTCATGGCCCTTGGCAACGAACTATGGGGAAGCATCGACGCCATGAAACGTTTCGTCAAGGATTTCCGTGCCGTCTGTCCCGACAAGTTCTACACTTTTGGTTCCAACTATTACTTGGGTTACCAGGGCGTAAAGCCTGGAATGGACTATTTCACCACCTGTCGTGTCGGAGGTGAAGGCTGGGGCAACTACAATACCCACACCCGCGGTTCGTTCTCGTTTGCCGATGTGGCCGATGGAGGTGTGCTCAATCATTTCCGTCCCGGTTCGACACGTACGCTCGAAGAAGGCTGTCTGTTGTGCGATGTTCCGGTCATCAGCCATGAGACGGGTCAGTTCCAGATCTATCCCGATTTCGACGAAATCGAGAAATATACGGGGGTGCTCTATCCCTACAATCTCGAAGTCTTCCGTCAGCGTCTCCAGGATGCTGGCTTGGGCGATCAGGCTAAGGCTTATCACGAGGCTACGGGTCGTTGGAGTGCCCAACTCTACAAGGCCGATATCGAGCTTGATCTTCGCACGCCCGACATGGCAGGCTATCAGCTGCTCGACTTGCAGGATTATCCCGGTCAGGGGTCGGCCTATGTGGGCATCCTCGATGCGTTTATGGACAACAAAGGCATTTGCAGCCGTGAGGAATGGCGTCAGTGGTGTTCGCCCGTTGTGCCCATGTTCATCACCGATAGTTATTGCTACACCACAGGTGCTGGTCTCTATGGCCAGATCCAGATTGCCAACTATGGCGACGTCTCGTTGAAGGGCAAGACCTTGAAGTGGAGCCTCGATGCCAACGGCGATTGCCTTTCAAGCGGCAAGATGACCATCACTTCCGACATCTTCGGTCTCTTCACGGCTGGAACCTTGCAGGTCAATCTTTCGTACATCAAGCAGCCTACCCGCATGGACCTCCATCTCACGATCGATGGCACCGAGGCTGCCAACAGTTATCCGCTTTGGGTCTATCCTTCGTGCAACAACGACAAGTGGATTTCCAAGTTGTCGAAGGACATCGTCCGTTGTGATAGCCTCACCTCTGAGGTGCTGGCTCAGTTGCAGCTGGGTGGCAAGGTACTGCTCACGCCTCGTCAGTCGCCTTGCACTGTCGGTCCGCTCTTCATGACCGACTATTGGAACTATCGCATGTTCAAGACTATCTGCGAGAACAACAATCGCTCTCTCTCGCCTGGTACGTTGGGCATCCTCACCGATCCCAAGCAGCCGCTCTTCGCCGGTTTCCCCACCGATGGCTTCACTAGCTGGCAGTGGTTCCCCGTGCTTCATCACAGTCATCCGCTCATCCTCGATGCCTGGCCCAAGGATTATCTCCCCATGGTGCAGGTGGTCGATAATTTCGAGCGCAATCACAAGCTCGGTCTCGTTCTTGAATGCAAGGTGGGAGAGGGCAACCTCCTCATCGTGATGAGTGACCTCGACGAAGCTTCCAAATACCCCGAGGGACGTGCTTTCCTGGGCAGCGTGCTCAACTATATGCATAGCGATGCCTTCCAGCCTAAGCTGAGCCTGACACCCCAGCAACTTATCACCCTCCTCAGCACCCCCGCCGAAGAGGTAAAGATGAAGAATCTCTATAACATCAGTCAATATTAGACTTCTATCTAAATAAGTGTTTCCACTTGCCACTTTCGGTGCAAAAACAATGCTTTTTCGTTAATTAGTCAAAAAATCCGTATAAAATCCACTTTTTGCTGAAAAATTCATTATCTTTGCAGCATTGTTATTTAGTAGTCCCTTTCTGACTGCTGAATTTGATTAAATGAGAACAGTTCTAGTCATTATAAATCCCATTGCCGGTGTTCGTCCAAAGGACGAGATACCAGCTCTTGTGCGCCAGATCCTGAAGTCGGAGGATGGGTTCGATGTTGACATCCGATTCACTGAGTATGCAGGTCATGCCAGCGAGTTGGCCAAGGAGGCTGTCGAACGTGGCATCGACACCGTAATCGCCATCGGCGGCGACGGCACCATCAACGAGACCGGTCGTTCGCTGGTCGGCTCCCCGGTCAAGTTTGGCATCGTCCCCATGGGAAGCGGCAATGGTCTTGCTCGTCACTTGCAGTTGCCTCTCGACATCACCAAGTCGCTCGAATGTATTCGCGATGGCTACAGCATCAAGGTCGATTACGGCTCCGTCAATGGCAACATCTTCTTCTGCACGGCAGGTGTGGGCTTCGATGCGCAGGTTTCAGCCAAGTTTGCAGAGGCTGGTACGCGAGGCCCTCTCACTTACCTCCGTTGTTTCAGCGAACTCGTGGCCGATTACGAACCTGCCACCTACGTCATCTACACCGACGACGGGCGCGTCAAGGAGAAGGCTTTCCTCATTGCCATCGGCAACGCCTCGCAGTGGGGCAACAATGCCTACATCACGCCCCATGCCTCCATGTCCGACGGACTCTTCGACGTCACCCTGGTCCGGAGAGCTCCGCTCATGGATATCCCCAAGATGGCGGTCCAGTTGTTTACGCGCGAACTCGACCAGAATGCCAATGTGATGTCCTTCCGTTCGAGCCACCTGCGCATCATCATGCCCCATGCCAATGCCGTTCACGTCGATGGTGAACCCATGCAGATGGATGGCGTGCTCGACATTGAGATGCATCCTGGCCAGTTGAATATCATTTGTCCCGAACATCCCACGTCGAGCGTACTCGAGCCTGTGCGTTATGCTTTCGAGGATATCCACTACATGATCCAGGGCAACTTGAAGAAGGGTGTAAAGCAGTTCAACGACTTCAATCGCCCCGTAATCGAGAAGGCCGAAAGTCTCCTCAACCCGCTCTTCAAACGCAAGTCCCAGGCTCCCAATCCCGACGAAGACGACGAGCCGATGCAGGAACCCTGAGCAAATAGCAATTAATAATTTACAATTAATTGCTCCGTCAAAACGGTTCAAGCCAAAGGCATCGTCCTTTAATATCCCTAATCATCCCTTAATATCCCTTCAAAACTATGTCCGAAAAATTAGAAGACAGCATATACGACGATGAAGCCGCTGTGCGTTTCATTCAGTCACACATCCCGCAGGAACTGCAGGGCAAATACACCGACGATGACATCCTGCTCATCACCGACACGATGGTCGATTACTATCAGCGCAATGGATTCCTCGACACCGACGAGGAGATCGAGATCGACATGGACGACATCGTCAATTTCGTGTCGAAGGAGTGCAAGAAGGACAAGGATTGCCATTTCGACACCAATCCCGATTCCATCCGTTGGATTATTGATGCCGAATTAGATTACGAAGACAGCCTTGCCTAAGATGACCCATTGTACCCTTTCCCGTTTGTTTTTAGTCTTCCTGACTGTGGTTCTGTGCTTTCCCCTGAAGGCGCAGAACTATGAGCACATGAGCGAAATCGAACAGGAGCACTATGGCGATTTTGCGATGGTCAATGGCGATTATCAGACGATGAAGAATGTGCGTCACTATTGGGTGCAGCAGGCTCAACGTCTGAAGTTCCTCAAGTCGGTCGAGTTCAACCTTACGGGTTCCAACGAGAGTATCCTTAAGGTGACAATCCCCGCTCGTATGCTCTTCTCTCAGAACGACAGTACGCTGTTGCTTTCGGCTGATGCCTACCTTCGTCCCTTGTTGCGTTTCGTGAAGGGTCCCGATGCTGTTGCCACGATGATTATCGCTGCCTACAGCGACAACAATGGCAGCGAAAAGTATCTGCAGCAAATCTCCGGAAGTCGTGCTCGTCAGGTCTATCGATGGTATGCTCGCCAGGGCGTAGGTCCTTCCGAGATGCATTGCTACGGATGGGGCAACAAGGTGCCGCGCAACGAGAATGCCAACATCCAGCAGCGCGAAAAGAATCGTCGCATCACCATTTATTTCGTTCCCAACCGCAAAATGCTCCGTTGGGCTAAACGTGGACAACTAAATTAACCAAAGGATCATAAGGGATTAAAAAGGACGTTAAGGGATTTTAAGGGACTTATGTTCCCTATGTCCCGTCCCATTTTCAACAAGGCTAAGGCAACGTCCCTTAATATCCCCAAATATCCCTTAATATCCCCCAAATATCACATTATATTAAAATGGCAAAAGAACTAAACAAGATGACCAAGCGCGCCGACGACTACTCCCGTTGGTACAACGACTTGGTCGTGAATGCCGACCTCGCCGAGCAGGCCGCAGTGCGTGGCTGTATGGTCATCAAGCCCTATGGCTACGCAATTTGGGAAAAGATGCAGCGTACCCTTGACGATATGTTCAAGGCAACCGGCGTGCAGAACGCCTATTTCCCCCTCCTTATCCCCAAGTCGTACCTCTGCCGCGAGGCTGAGCACGTCGAGGGTTTTGCAAAAGAATGTGCCGTTGTTACCCACTATCGTCTCAAGAACGACCCCAACGGCGCTGGCGTCGTGGTCGATCCCGAGGCAAAACTCGAAGAAGAACTCATCGTTCGTCCAACCTCCGAAACCATTATCTGGGCAACCTACAAGAACTGGATCACCTCTCACCGCGATCTGCCTATTCTCTGCAACCAGTGGTGCAACGTCATGCGTTGGGAGATGCGTACCCGCATGTTCCTCCGTACCTCCGAGTTCCTCTGGCAGGAAGGCCACACCGCCCATGCCACCCGTGAGGAGGCTGAGCAGCGTGCCATGCAGATGATCAACGTCTATGGCGACTTTGCCGAGAAGTACATGGCCGTGCCAGTCATCAAGGGTCCAAAGTCACCTAACGAGCGTTTCGCAGGCGCCATCGATACCTTCACCATCGAAGCCATGATGCAGGACGGCAAGGCCCTCCAGTCGGGTACCAGCCACTTCCTGGGTCAGAACTTCGCCAAGGCATTCGATGTCACCTTCACCAATACCGAGAACAAGCAGGAATACGTTTGGGCAACCTCATGGGGCGTTTCCACCCGTCTGATGGGCGCACTCATCATGACCCACTCCGACGACAACGGCCTCGTCCTTCCTCCAAAGCTCGCACCCATCCAGGTAGTAATCGTGCCTATCTACAAGAAGATGGAGGAACTCGAGACCATCAACCGTCACGTCCAGCCTTGGATCGATGGACTTCGTGCCAAGGGCATCAGCGTCAAGTACGACAATGCCGACAACAAGCGTCCAGGCTTCAAGTTCAGCGAATATGAGTTGAAGGGCATCCCCGTACGCATCGCTCTCGGTGCACGCGATCTTCAGAATGGTACCCTCGAACTCGTTCGTCGCGACACGCTCGAGAAGGAGGTGCTCCCACAGGAAGGCATCGTCGATCATGTTGTCAAGCTCCTCGACGAGATTCAGGACAACATCTTCGAGAAGGCTCGCAAGATGCGCGACGGCTATATTCGTCGCGTAGATACCTGGGAGCAGTTCAAGGAGGAGATCGAGAAGGGCGGCTTCCTGCTCTGCCACTGGGATGGCACTACCGAGACCGAAGAGTACATCAAGGCCGAGACCAAGGCTACCATCCGTTGCATACCTTTCGTTCCACAGGATCCTTCCGACCTTGAGCCCGGTGTCGATATGGTAACCGGCAAGCCCAGTGCACGCCGCGTCCTCTTCGCTCGCTCTTATTGATATCATTAAACTATCACTGTCACGAATTGGCGAATTTCACGAATTATTTATTGCTCCAAGCGTCCAACCGAATAATTCTCAAATTCTCTGATTCGTGATTATTATTTAAAAAGAATGGCACGTAATCGCTATCTTACGTTGCTTCGGCTCACCTTCCGCAGCCTCAACTGGTTCGAGATCTTCCTGATCTTGTCCATCATGACGCTGGCAGTCATCTCGTGGGTCATTAAGGGTAATTATAGTTTCAACGGCATCATTGCTGGCATCTCCGCCATCCTCGGTGTCTTCTGTGTTGTCCTGGGTGCCAAGGGTGCCATGGCAAACTGGCTCTTCGGCATCGTCGAAGGTGTGCTCCACGTCTATATCTGTTTCTGCACCCATATCTATGGCGACTTCCTGCAGCGCCTCTTCTACAACTTGCCCATGCAGTTCTTCGGGTGGAAATCGTGGAAGAAGCGTCGCCGTCACGACGACACCGGTCGCATCAAGACGCGCTACATGACGTGGCGTCAGCGCTTCGCCACGTTCCTTGTCGTCGCTTTGGGCACCCTCGGCCTTGGTCTCTTCCTCATCTATTTCGGCCCCTGGTTGTTCGAACATGTCACCGCCCTTTTCCAGTCGATGGGGTGGGGCGAAATTGGCTTCCAGACCTTGAAGAGCGACTACGACACCAAGTCGCAGCTCTGGCTCGACTCGTTCACCACCGTCATGTCCATCGTCACGATGTTCGTTTCCGTCAAGGCATTCGTCGAGCAGTGGTACATGTGGCTCCTCATCAACGTCGCCTATATCGCCATGTGGCTCATGTCCGACTCCGACTTCTCCTTCATGACCACCGCCAAATACTGCATCTACCTCATCAACAGTTTCTACGGCATCTACATGTGGAACAAGTTGAGTAAATGATCCTAAGGGATTCTAAGGGATCCTAAGGGACGTTAAGGGATTTTAGGGACGAATGTTCCCTATGTCCCGTCCCTTCTTCAACAAGGCGAAGGCAACGTCCCCAAATATCCCCAAATATCCCTAAATATCCCCAAATATCCCTTAGACAATGAAAAAGCTTCTCTTCATCGACCGCGACGGCACATTAGTTGTCGAACCACCCATCACTGAGCAGATCGACACTTTCGAGCAGATTGAGTTCCTCCCACGTGTCATCCAGAACCTCTCCTTCATCCGCCACACCCTCGACTACGACTTCATCATCGTCAGCAACCAGGACGGCCTCGGCACCAAAGACTATCCTCGCAAGCGTTTCGAGCGCATCAATAAACTCATCTTCAGCATCTTCCACACCGAAGGTGTCGATTTCGACGAGTTCTACTTCGACGAGCACACCCCCGCCGACTTCCATCCCAATCGCAAGCCCGGCACAGGCATGCTCACCAAGTTCATCGAAGGCAATGGCACCGAGTACGACCTCGCCCACAGCTACGTCATCGGCGACCGTATCTCCGACATCCAGCTTGCCAAGAACCTCGGTTGCCAGGGCATCCTTCTTGCCCAGAACGGCACCCCCGACGAGTGCCGCGAATGGCTCCAGGAGCATCAGCTCGGCCTCCCCGGTGGCAAGGACAGCCATTGCGCCCTCATCGCCGAAGACTGGGATGCCGTCACCGCATTCCTCTTTGCAGGCGAACGTCGTGCCAGCGTGAGCCGCGTCACCAAGGAGACCGACATCCAGATCTCCCTCGACCTCGACGGTACAGGCCGTTGCGACATTTCCACTGGTCTCGGCTTCTTCGACCACATGCTCGAACAGATAGGACGTCATTCAGGTATGGACCTCACCATCCACGTCAAGGGCGATCTCAACGTCGATGAGCACCACACCATCGAGGACACCGGCATCGCTCTCGGCGAATGCATCCTCAAGGCCCTCGGCGACAAGCGCGGCATCGGACGCTACGGCTTCTGCCTCCCCATGGACGATTGCCTCTGCCAGGTCGCTCTCGACTTCGGCGGCCGTCCCTGGCTCGTCTGGGATGCCCAGTTCCATCGCGAAAAGGTAGGCGATGTCCCCACCGAGATGTTCCATCACTTCTTCAAGTCGTTCTCCGATGCCGCCCACATCAACCTCAACATCAAGGCCGAGGGCGAAAACGAACACCACAAGATCGAAGGCATCTTCAAGGCTCTCGCACGTTCCCTCCAGATGGCCATCCGGCGCGACATCCACCACTTCCAGCTTCCCTCCACCAAAGGCGTTTTGTAAACACGTAATAACACCCTATCAGACATCGGTCGGACAGGGTGTTTTAATGATTGGAACAATCGTGTTCCGTGACATCGATTGCAAGAGACTCATGGCATATTCGTCAATCGCCTTTTATCTACTTTTTAAGTCCCAAAGAATCGCGAAATATCAAACCATCCAATCACCTCGTACTTGATTCGCTTCGAAGTCTTCAGCTTCAGAAAATGTTGCAGGGCCACTTAATCCTCCTCAAATCCATTGTTTTTCTTCCACTCCTAATTAAGGAAGTTGAAGTCTTCTTCCAGGAAAGTCCTCTCCTCTGTCGTCAGCTTATCGTAAGATTTATTCGTTTTTCCAAAAACCAACTTCTGCATTTTACGTTCAATGTGAAGACCGGTCAGCTTCACGCCCTTCGAACAGCATTTCATCATCTCCAGATAAGATCTGCTCTCCAAAAACTGATATTCAAAATGCACGCCCTCTCGCTCATCCTTCAGCTCAATCGCGACAACATCTTTCCGAAAGATGGGAGAGGAGACACCATAGAAATCACGCATTACCCCGTTCTCCTCTGCTCACTCACTCCGCACATTGCGACGAATGGAGGGATTATGTTTATCTGGAAAAAATTGCAATCAAACTGCCCATTTATGAAAACAAATCATTAAAAATAATTAGAATTGCCTATTTTTTGGTAATATTTCTTGTAATTATTATAATTAATGTGTATCTTTGGCGCGTCGTTTTATACATCAATAGTCTTAATAGACCCATGGGGAACAATTCTCGGTTCTACCCGTTTTACATGTTAATCCATACAATAATAATGAAATATTACAAAATCTCACTTTTTCTTCTCGTGTTGTTTACGGCATGTGTGCAACATCATGACAATATTGATCAGGTACATCAATTGATTGCAGAAGCTGAGCAGAAATACGAAGCCGAAGAATACGGCATGGCACTTGCTTTGCTCGACAGCGCTTATGCATATTCTGAAAGTCGGAATTATCCGGCTGGACAGGCTCAGGCCCTTTTAGACAAATCATATCTCTACGATATGTTGGGTAAGCTTGATTCCGGTGCCATTTGTCTTAATCGCGGGCTTGAGGTCTGTCCTGATGCTCCTGATTCATTGTTGGCCCTGTTTTACAATGAGCTTGTTTTTAACTACATAAACACTGGCAATTCGCAGAGGGCTGTAGCGTTGGCTCCTTCTGCTTTGGCATTGAATCGTCGACATGGAAATGCGGAGGAATTTGCTGCCTTTTGCGGAAACGCAGGCATCGCCTACCGCCGTCTGGGCCAGAACGACTCGGCTGCCGTCTATTACCGGCGGGGACTTGAGGCGGCCATCAAGGCTGAGGACTTTGCCAGCGAGGCATTCCTTGCCAACAACCTCTCGGTGCTGTATGCCCAGGACAAGCGCACGGAGGAAAGTGTCCGATATGCCGAGAAGGCGATGGTTGCTGCCACGAAGGCCAATGATGAGGTGGAGCGCGTGTCGGCATTGGCCAACAAGGGGTCGGCCCTGCTCAACGACAAGCATTACGAGGAGGCTACCGATGTGCTGACACGGGCATTCGGACTGGCCGACTCGCTGAACCACATCTACCTGAAGGCAAAGATTATCCACTATCTGCTTAGCGCCCTGGAAGAAACGCCCGAAGCGGCCGACGTGGCATACTACCTGCAGCAAGGCGAAGAACTGGCGGCAATGCTGCCGCCCGGGAATGATAATGCCCTGGGCATACTGGAGTCGAAGGCTAATATACTGCTGAAACAGGGCCGCCACCAGGAATCGCTGCAGACATTGGAGAGGTTCGAAACGGCATCGAGCAACTATGCGGCCAAGCCTTCGCTTATGACCTGTAAGGCACGGTGCTTGGCAGGACTGGGCCGATATAAGGATGCCTACCACTGCCAATCGGTGTCGATCGAAACCAAGGACTCGATACAAAGTGCCGAAAGCAAAGCCATGCTCGACGAGCTTACCACCAGTTATCGCGTGATGGAGAAGGAACTCGAGGTGGCAAAGCTGAACGAGAAGCAGGCTGTCAGCCAGCGTCGAATCAGCCAGCTGATTGCCGTCATGGGCTTATTGGTTTCGGTGATTGTGGTGCTGCTCCTGTGGATACGTCAGCGTCGCCAGCGTGCCCAGATTCAGGAGGCCCGACGTTATATAGAGGGCATCGAGCAGGAACGAACGCGTTTCGCCCACGAGCTGCACGATGGCGCCTGCAACGAATTGCTGGCTATGGGCATACAGCTGCGTGCCAGCCAGCCCGACATTCCGGAAGTCTGCCGGCAGATGAGTGCACTGCGCGACACCCTGCGCCACCTGTCGCACGAACTCATGCCGCCGCAATTCAGCCAGGGTGTGCTGCTCAATGAGGCACTGGGCTACTACCTGTCGCACATCGAGCGGCCTGTGGTCAATTTCCGTACTGAAGGTGGCGACTGGGGAAAGATACCGAGCAACACCTGCTACCAGCTCTACCGCATTGTGCAGGAGGCCATCGGTAACATCATTACCCACCAGCCCGATGCTACGGTCGAAGTCTTGCTAAGCCACCAGGATAACACGCTGAAACTTCTCGTCGCTTCGAAGGGCGAAGTAAAGCATGGCGATGGACGAGGAATCGGTCTGCAATCGATGCAGGACCGAGCCAACAGCATCGGTGGCAAGCTGACCATTGAGCAAAACGATGATGTGTGGCATCTTCAGATGATACGGTAGTATGCGAATCGCACTACGGAAAGCCGTAGTTTTCGGGTTCGCTACTTGTGTTTCCTCCCACAGGCGTTGGCTTTAGTTGTTATTTTTAGTATTTTTGCATCAAGATTATGAATCTGTAAAGTATAATTTTTTTCAAATTGTATTTGCCAATGAAGAAACTGTTCGCTTTGTCAATGATTGCAGCCTCCGGATGGGCTAATTCTGTTCATGCACAGGACATAATGGTTGTCGAGATGAACGACAATACTGTATATGAATACAATGTGAAAGATATCGATGACGTCTCATTTCGCTATGTGGGCGATTTGCCCAGCGACTCGATAGCTTATCATAATTGCCCCGACGAACATCATCCTCATATGATAGACCTTGGCCTTCCTTCGGGCACGAAGTGGGCATGCTGCAATGTGGGTGCGTCGATGCCTCAGGAATATGGCGGTTACTACGCATGGGGCGAGACGGAGGAGAAGGATATCTACAATGATGTTACCTATCTCTACAGTTCGGGCACCGACACGAATGGAGATGGTTTTTACGATGAGGATATTTCTTATCAGAATATTGGCGACAACATAGCAGGCACCGAATATGATGTGGCTAAGCAGAAGTGGGGTGGCTCGTGGAAGATGCCCACGGTTGAACAATGCCGAGAGCTGCATTACGAATGTCAAAGTGTATGGACTACACGTGATGGTGTGGAAGGTCGCCTTTTCACAGGTCAGAACGGCGGCAAGATTTTCCTGCCGGCTAGCGGTCACCGTTCGATGTGGATTACTACCTTTGTTGGTTCATACGGATACTACTGGACCTCCTATTCGGGCTACATGAAATTGGGATATTGCTACTTCTTTAATGCTAATCAATCGTTTTCGGGTTTGGATGACTCGCGTTATAGAGGAAAATCCGTACGCGCTGTCTGTCCGTAAATGATAACTCTTAAGCTATTTCATCTGTTATGAAACGACTACTGCTTCTTATTTTCTGCTTTAGTGTAAGTTGTAGGATTTGGGCTACCGACTACCTGATGGTGATTGACTTCGCCGATGGCTCGGAGGTGACCATCGGGCTCTCGAAACATCCTGTGCTCACTTTCGTCGAACAAAAGCTCTGCGTCAGTGCCGAGGACGAAAAGTCGGAGTTTGAATTGGCCGATGTTGTGAACTTCCATTTTGCCGAAGACCCGGCAGCTTTGCCGGCGCTCCATGAGGAAGATGATTTTCACATGGTATGGCAGAGCGATGACCTCATTGTTATCTCTCATGTGTCGTCCGATACACGGGTCTTGCTCTACGGCACGGATGGTACGTCCTACACCAATCGTGTCAATGCTCGGGACTCCCGTTTCGAGGTCTCGTTGTCCGACCTTCCCAAAGGCATTTATCTTCTCAACATCAATTCGAACAGGACCCTCAAAATCACCCGAAAATGAAGAAACTTATCCTGCTTGCATGTGCTGCCGTTCTGTCTATCACTTTGCAGGCACAGCAGATTATGGTCGTCAAATTGAACGACAACACTCAGAAAGAATTCAATGTCAGTAGCATCCGCAGGGTGACGTTTCGCACCTCTGAGATACCCGATGACCCGCCTATCAGTCTTTCCTGTCCCGACGACCATCACCCGCACATTATAGACCTTGGTCTTCCTTCGGGCACGAAGTGGGCATGCTGCAATGTAGGTGCCTCCACTCCCGAAGATTATGGGGGATATTATGCATGGGGTGAGACCGAGGAAAAGATTAACTATGATTGGGATTCTTATAAGTACGGACGAGATTATGATGATTGCGATTATATCGGAGACGACATCGCTGGCACCGAATACGATGTGGCAGCGGTGAAGTGGGGCAATCCGTGGCGAATGCCCTCCTTCGAAATGTTACAGGAATTGGTGGATAATTGCACCTGGGAGTGGACAAGCGTGAATGATGTGAATGGTTACCTTTTAACCGGTTCAAATGGCGGTACCATTTTCTTACCCGCTGCGGGTGGCTGCGCTTTTTATGATTTTGTGTTGGATGGGTTCGATGGATATTATTGGTCGTCAACACTTAATCCTGAAGACAGGGATGAAGCGTACTATCTGTTTTTCCGTTCTACATTTGAGGATCTGCAAAACCCTGCTTTCTTATTTTTGGGTTTTCCCGTTCGCCCGGTTTCAAAGTAATGCCACAATGCGTGCAGAATCGGATGGGTCGGCCTACGGCACTCCGTGGTTTTGGGGCATGAGGACAAAAATAGTTTGGCAAAGGGTTTGTGCTCTTTGCTTTTATTATTATCTTTGCGCTACGTAACAGACGTATAATATTTGCACTATGGACAATAACGAGAAGCCCACCCTGCTCATCATCGAAGACCACAAGATTGTGGCGCTGGGGCTGAAGAGCCTGGCCGAGAGCATGCAGCTCTTTTCGACCATCGACAGTGTGCTGACGGCACGCCAGGCCATCGAGTTCACTGTAGCCAACCACCCCACGGTCTGCATCGTCGATGTCGAACTGCCCGACATGTCAGGCATCGACCTGGTGAAGTCGCTGAGGGCCTGTTCGCCCGACAGTGCCTTCGTCTTCCACACCATCCATCAGGAGCTGTGGACCCTGCGTCAGATGATCCAAGTAGGAGCCAATGCCATCGTGATGAAGACCGACGATCTGCAAGAGCTGCAGGTTGCCCTTAGGCGCGTACTGGTGGGTGAGTCGTACTTCAGCGACCACTTCCGCGAGGCTTGCGAGGACATGGAGCCCCAGCAGTTGCTCTCGCCGCGCGAAATCGAGGTGCTCAGACTCATTGCGCTGGGCCGATCGACCAACGAAATAGCCAAGGACGTGTGTGTGTCGCCCAACACCGTCGAGTTCCACCGAAAGAACATCATGCGCAAGCTGCGTGCCAGCAACATGGCGCAGCTCGTCAGCGAAGGCATTGCCCAGGGCTATATCAAGAAGCCGTAGGGATTCCAGCACCAGCCCTTTCCCTCTTTGAAATGTGTCAAGAATGAGCCAACCCCATTCTTGGCACTTTTTGATACTCACTTAGGTCGGAAACACCGTTGAATGTAAGGCGGAATGAATGAAATGATTAAAGTCTATAGTGTCATTTCGCGAGTCTTGTAGACCCCAAATGCCTATGGGACTCCGTAGTTTTACTTCCCTTATCATATTATTTGGCAAAAAGATTGTGCTCTTTGCCTAATTATTGCTATCTTTGTGCCAGCATTCTTGATCAGATAGGCTGCCGCCGTCTAGTCTTAATATGAAGGCGTATTACCGAAAAGCCTGAATAGAGTAGGTACTTATTTTTATCTTTCGTTATGGAATACAAAGTTCTTCCTCTCACTTCTTCGCTAAAGAGAAAATATGCAGGTGTCTATGGCGTGGTAATATTCTCATTTGTGCGGAAGATTTCCTATTCCCGACATCTGCACTGATGTTAATTGCTTAAGAATGACCATGCTATTTTTTATGCATTGCCTATAATGTGTTCTAACATATTTGCGAGAAATGAGAAGAACCGCAAAACAACAAGAAGCAGACAATGAGACCAACAGTTCTGACATATTTGATTTTTCTGTTTTTTATTCTGACCACAGCTTGCTCTGATTGGAGCGACGAATTGTTGTGCAGTGATGAGCTGCAGCGATACCCCATTGGCCTTAGTGCACACATAGACCAGCGGAACTTGACGCGTGCTGATGAACAGGGATTTGTCACAGGTGATCGCATGGGCATCTACATTGTCGATCGCGAGAATGGCGAGGCCGGCACTCTCGGTGCCTCCGACAATCGCGCCTCGAACCTACTTTACACCTTCAACGGTGACACCTACACTTGGTCTGCACCCACCTCCATCTACTGGCGAGATCAACAGACACCCATTGACATCTACGGTTACTATCCCGGAGCAAACTACATCAACGACCCTAATGCTTATACCTTCAGTGTGCAGCGCGACCAGAGTACCGAAGCTGCCAACGGTGAACTCGGCGGTTACGAGCAGAGCGATTTGTTGTGGGGCAAGGCTGAAAACATCAGTTACACGGAGAAGTGCATCACCATCACCTACGGCCACATCCTCGCGGGCGTACGCGTACAGTTGAAAAAAGGTGACGGCATCACCAACACTGAGTGGGAAAAGCTGGAGAAGATTGTGCTGATCGACAACACCGTGACGAAGGCCTCCGTCAATCTCTCTCATGGCAAGGTAGAGACTTTCGGCACTAACGCGACCCCCATCCGCATGGCACCGCAGTCAGAAGACCAGTACCGTGCCGTGGTAATTCCTCAGACAGTAAGCGCCGGCAAACAACTGCTAAGCATCACCCTCGACGGCCGATCTTATAGCCACCGCCTTGAGTCAACCATGACCTACCAGTCGGGCAAGCTTCATAATTTCGCCATGACCGTGAGCAAGAGCCAGCAGACGGGCGACTATGAGCTAAGCGTTGCTTTCAACGGCATCTCGCCGTGGGAGAATGACGAGACGAGCCATCAGTTTTCGGCGCTTGCCTACGTCATAGCGCATTGTGAAGACGCGGGCACGCTGAGGGAGAGTATCACCGCTGCCGGCTACGAATATAGGACCGTTCAGAACCTGAAGGTGACAGGCACACTGACCACCGAGGACTTTACGCTGTTGCGCGACTCGATGCCAGCATTGAAGCACCTGAATCTGAAGGATGCCGAAATCAAGAATATCTACCACTCATATTGGACGAGCGATTACAACGGCTCACTCGTTGAGTATTACTTAGACAATGAGTTGCCTCCAGGTGCTTTTTATGGCAACAAGACCATACGTTCATTGATACTGCCCACAACGCTCACTCGCATCGGCGGTGGAGCTCTGCGCGAAACGCAGCTGATGTACTCAACACTGGAGGTCCCCGAGGGTGTGACCTACATCGGTGATAATGCCTTCAGCTATTTGGAAGATAATGGCGTGGAACTCATATTGCCCTCTACGCTCGACAGCATTTGTGCTAGCGCTTTCCATCATTGTCACTTTGCATGCGAATTGCAGTTGAGCGATAACATTACATATATCGGCGATGACGCATTTACCTATACCCCCAATTTCTACGGCACATTCCACGTGCCCTCTAAGCTGAAATCCGTTGATGGAGCCTTCGGCGCTTTGGGCAGCAATGGTTCTTTCAACGGAGAAATAGAGATACCACAAGGTATTACGTCGGTCTGCGGAGCCTTCGGCATCGCGTTGAGTAAGCGCGTTGCACTCACCCTACCTGCCGGTGTGAAGACTATTGGCCGCGGATGGCCCGACAAAGGTTTTGCCTCGATTATCTTCAATGATGACCTAGAGGAGATTGGCGATGAATGCTTTGCCTGGTATAATATGCCGCCCGATGGTATCATGCTGCCCTCCCACCTGCAGAAAATAGGCTACCGCGCATTCCTTGAGAACGGACTGGAGGGGGAACTCATTATTCCAGAGAACTGTCTCATCATTGGCGGCGGAGCTTTCAAGGACAATCAGCTCACGAAGGTGCAGTTGCCCTCGCGATTGGAGATAATCAATGGAGAAACGTTCAGAAACTCAAGACAACTTACCAAGATAACCATTCCCAAGCATGTCAGCTACATCGGCGAATATGCATTCGCTGGCTGTATCGCCCTTCAGACGATAGTCTGTCTTAATCCTGAGCCCCCCGTGCTTGGCAGTAACGCCTTTGCCGACAACTTCATGGACAAGCTCATCCTTGAGGTTCCTGAGCAAAGCGTGGAACTCTACCGCCACACCGACGGGTGGAAGGAGTTTCAGAATATCACGGCCTACCACGAACTGGCTTTTAACGTGTCCGAAATCGTCTGCCTCGATAAAGGGACTACACGCACCGGCATCCTTAGTGCTGAGGGATCGTGGAAGGTATCCGAGTGCCCATCATGGGTCACTGTGTCGCCCAGCAGCGGCAGCGGCAAGGAAGAGCTTACCATCACCGTTAGCTCCACTACCGAGAGTCGCGAGGGTCAAATTGTTTTCCGCCTGACAGATCAGGATTATACCACCTATACCGATGTGCAGCAGGTATATTCTGACGATTACCGCGAGGATGCTACCGTGACACTGCAGACTGCCACGGTAGGTGGCATCGCCGTTCCCCTCTTCATGGTGGGCGAGGGCTATGGTGCAGAAGACATCGTCTCCGGACAGTACCTTAGCGACATGCAGGAGCAGATGGAGCACCTCTTTTCCATTGAGCCTTACAAGACTTACCGCAATTACTTTACCGTCACCACTGCTTACGCCTGCTCGCCTGAGTCTGGCATAGGTGGTCTGACGCGCTTCCGGCCCGACAATGCCAGGGAGAGAGCTAACGACTTGGTGTGGCAGTACGCTCAGGAATACGGTACTGGCATCAGAGCCGGCACTGCTATCCTCGTACTCTGCAACACCCCTGTATATGGCAACCATACTGATCTATGGGATGACGGCACGTCGTTCTCTTGGATAGGTCTGACCCCCGACAGCTACCCTTACGACCAGTGCGGGGACGTGCTCCACTACCTCGGTGGCCGGGGTTTCGGTAAGCTTGGCCCAGAGTATGTGAACCACTTCACATTCATGAAGACTTGCACTTGTCCTGGCTGTAACATGACCGCGGAGTACAACACGATGAGACAGCGTGGCTGGTGGCAGAATGTCTCTATTTCGTCGAAGATGACCGATCTGCCGTGGCAGCCCTTCATTTTCCATGAGACCTATGCCAGCTATGTCGATGTATATGAAGGTGCACTGAACCACAGCCGCAGTACCTACCGATCGGAGAGCCAGAGTGTTATGGGTGCGGCACATATCTACTACTACAACACCATTTCGCGTTATGAGATAGTAAAGCGAATCATGGCGGCGGTCGGCAAGACTATCAGCTTCGATGAGTTTACGCAGAATGACAAGATAGAAATACCAGAATAATATGAGAAAACTGTATTGGATTGGATTATTGGCCCTGCTTGCCGCTTGTTCGGATAACGACCTTGAACTGGCAGATAGTGAACAGGGCAGAGCCATCGACCTGCGGGCGGAGATTTATCAACAATACCTTACTCGCGCGAGTGATGGCGGCTTTGCCGACGGCGACCAAATAGGTGTTTTTATTGTCAACTATCAGGATGGTGAGGCGCAGGCACTGCAGCCCACGGGCAACCATGCCGACAATGTACGTTTCTCCTACAGCGAGGCTGACGGTAAGTGGACTGGTTCCTACCAGATTTATTGGAAAGATAAGACAACACCAATCGATGCTTACGGATACTACCCATTTGACAGCGAGCTCAGCAGCACTATGGCCTACCCCTTCAGCGTAGAGAAGAACCAGTGCGACAATTTGATGACCGGTCGCAAGTTGACGGGCTACGAGCAGAGTGACTTCTTATGGGCAAAGAAAGAGGGCGTGGTCCCTACAACTTCCGCCGTCACACTTAAACATCAACACCTCATGGCTGGCATTAAGGTGACACTTGTCGAGGGTGAAGGCTTCAACGAAGGGGAGTGGGATGACGTCAAGAAGACTGTCCTTGTAGAGAACACCATCATTGATGCCACTATCAATCTCCAGACTGGCACAATAACAACGGCAGAAGGTGCTGTCCCCGTAACCATAACTCCCATCCAGAGTGGCGACATCTACCGTGCCATTGTTATTCCGCAGACTGTCGCTGCCGACAATCCACTGCTCAGTATTACCATCGACGGCACGACTTACCGTCCCACACGTCGAGAGGCAATGGCCTATTACTCGGGTAGGCTCCACCAGTTCACCTATTCAGTAAACAAGGAACAGGTGACAGGCGACTACCTGTTTACACTCGTTAGTGAGAGCATCACGCCGTGGGAAAACGACCCGACTTCACACAACGGCATCGCCCGCGAGTATATCACCGTCAACGTTGAGGAGGGCGAATACCTCGGTAACGTCATTAAGAACCTAGGACTTGACCCAACGGAGATTATCAATCTCAAGCTCACGGGAACGGTGTTCGGCAGCGAATCCTTCTATTATATCCGCGACTCTATGACGTCACTTGAAGCCATCCATATGAAGGAGCTGCGCACCAAAGAGCAATATACAGACCGCTGGGAGAGCGGATGGGGTGAAATACCTTATGGGCAGAAGGAATATAATGACGACTACCTTCCAAAAGAGGCCTTCGTAGGCATGGCAACACTTAACTACGTTGTCTGGCCAGACAGTCTCAAGGGCATTGGCCCCGAATCTTTTGGCGGCACAGGGCTACGCGGCTCGCTCATCTTGCCCGAAGGTTTGAAGTACATTGGCAACGATGCCTTTTGCGTCTATGGTTGCCAGCCCACCAATCTCACTGGCGACCTTTACATTCCCTCCACAGTGGAGTATATCGGCGACATGGCTTTTGGCAATTACGACAATATCAACCGTTGCTTCTTCCGTAACGATCTGGTGCTGCCCGAAAAGATGACATATCTTGGCAGCGGAGCTTTTGCAGGTTGCCCCTATCTCACAGGTAATATACACATACCCGAAGGACTAACAGTGCTGAACAATAGTTTCGCCCCCAGCATGACGGCTAAGGTGGTGAATGTCCCACAGGGCATAACAAAGGTCACCGGTTTGGGTGGGCAGCCCGCCTCCATTGTTTTTCCTGAAGGAGTGAAGGAAATAGGTTATCGAGCATTTGCTGAGATGGGTAGTTTACAGGGCGACATCCGTCTGCCTTCGACTTTGTTAACACTGGGCAACGAGGCCTTTGCAAATACTTCCATCAGCCACATCATTCTGCCCGAGGGACTCGAACTTATACAGAGCGGTTGTTTTTATCAGTGTTGTTACCTGCAGGACACGCTGACCATCCCCTCGACAGTGATGCAGATACAGAGCCACGCCTTCTGCGACTGTGAGAAACTGGAGGCCGTTATTCTGCCTGTCGCACTCGAGGAGATCAAGGATAGAGCCTTTGCTGGTTGCCGATCGCTTTACTATGTGAGGTGCCTCAGTGCTACACCGCCCGTACTTGACGGCTCGGCTTTCGATGGTGTGGAGAAGAACGAGTGTTCCCTCATAGTTCCCGAAGGGGCAGTCAGCGCTTACCAAGAGGCCGATGGCTGGAAGGAGTTCAAGCGTATATCGGCATATCAAAACTTCGTATGTCGTCCCATGAAGGCCAAGCTTATGAATAAGAGCAGCACCCGCACTATTATCCTCAATGCTGATGGCGGCTGGATGGTGACGAGCTGTCCCGACTGGATACATCCTTCGATAACAAGCGGCACGAAGAAGACGAAGATGACCGTCACCATCGACGAACTGGCTCACGGCGCTGCCGACCGTGAAGGCAGTATCGTCTTCACCTTAATTGACAAGACTGATGCTGACGGCAACGCCATCACCTGCTCCTACGATGTGAAGCAGTATGACTACGACTACGACGAGGACTCTCAATTGCAATTACAGGCTGCTACGAAGGGAAGTGGCATCAATATCGTTTTCGTCGGCGACGGCTATGATGCCGAGGATATCGCCAGCGGACAGTTCCTCGAGGACATGGAGGAGGGTATGGGGTATTTCTTCGCAGTAGAGCCCTACAAAACCTACAAGGACTACTTCAACGTCTATGCAGACTTCGCCATGAGTTATGAAAGTGGTGTCTGCTCCAATGTCAACATTTGGCGGCAGACGAAGTTCTCGACTGCCTTCGGCGCAGGACCCAATGGGCGATTAGAGACCCACCCAGACAAAGTGTGCAACTACGTACTTAACGAGGTGACTTCCTCTGCCGTAACTGTTGTAAACGTGGACCAGTGCCTGATTATTTGTGTAGTCAACGACGATGCCTACGAGGGCATCACGACGATGTACAGCAGCGGAGCCGCTGTATCTTTCGTCCTCCACAGTCGCTGGAGTTACCCCAACGACTACAGAGGGCTCATACAGCACGAGGCTGGTGGTCATGGCTTCGGCAAATTGGGTGATGAGTATGTCTATCACCGCGAAAACATTTGGACATGCACCTGCTTGTGCTGTGACCATGCAGACCATGTAGCTTTGACGAAGGCCCTTGGATGGTATCGTAATCTGTCGCTCAACGGCAAATATACGAGCATAGACTGGAGCCATCTCATCTTCGACGAACGCTATGACGACATTGTCGATATTTACGAAGGTGGTTATATGCACGGAAAAGGCATATATAGGCCAGAAGTGAACTCCTGCATGAACAATAACGTTCCCTACTTCAACACTCCGTCGCGACAGGCCATCGTGGAGCGCATTATAGACTATAGCAGTGGCACGTTCTCGTTCGAGAACTTCGTAGCTAACGACAGCCGCGACATGGGAGAGAAGTTCTTGACAAGGGCAGGAGGAGCATATGGCGCTGCTGCTATGCCTCTCAATGAACCCATTGTCCGCAAGGGATCGCCCCTTGACTACATCAATAAGAAAGGAGGTAAACGATGAAACGCTACACTTTATTATATTACCTGTCCCTGATATTGGGGCTCGCTTCCTGCAGTGATGACATCGCCATTACAACTGACGACGTGACTTCACTCCCCATTACCCTTGAGAGTGCTTACCCCGTGTATGGCATCACACGTGCAGGCATCGACAACGGTTTCATCAGCGGCGATGCCGTGGGCATCTTTGTGGTCGATTACGACAACGAGGGCAACGCTGCTACACCGGCCTTGAAGGGTGACCGCGCCGGCAACATCAAGTTCACCTACGACGGCACAGGCTGGACGGCGAACTACCAACTTTACTGGAAGAGCAGCACCACACCTGCCGACTTTTATGGCTACTATCCCTACGACCAACAGATGGCGAGCGTCACTGACTATACTTTCACCGTCAGTAGTCGTCAGAACGCGGAAGCCACGAGCACAGCTGCGGCTAGTTATGAGCAGAGCGATTTGCTATGGGCCAAGGCTACAAATGTAGCCCCAACGGTCGATGCCGTCACCCTACGGTACAAGCACCTCATGGCAGGCATCTGCATACAGTTAGAGATGGGCACAGGCTTCACAGCCGACGAATGGGACGAGCTGGACAAAACCGTGTTAGTAGAGAATACCATACTATACGGCACCGTCGATCTGTCGTCAGGCACAGCGAAAGTAGGCAGCGGCACACCCGCCACCATCACTCCGCTACAGCATAACGGCGCGTGGCGCGCCGTGGTATATCCCCAGACTGTGGCTGCGGGCAATGCCCTGGTCAGCGTCACCATTGACGGCCGGACCTGCCAACTGACAAAAAAGGCCGACACGGAATATGTCAGTGGCAAAATGCACAACTTGACCATCACCGTCAACCAGTCTCCTGCAACGGGAGATTACAGCCTTGAGCTGAATGTTGATGACATCACGGCTTGGATTGATGACTCTCAAATGCACGATGGACTGGTGCGACAATATACCATAGTAACCCTAAAAGAGGCTGGTACGTTGAAAGAAGAAATCGGTAAAGTATGCACTAATTATGCCGACCTTGGCAACCTAAAAATTTCAGGGCCGATGAACAGTGATGATCGTCTCTTCATTCAGGATTATCTTGTCAATCTCAGGAGTGTGAATATGTTTGACGTGAAGATGGTTGACGGATTGCTCAGTGGCTTCTCTAACCACAAGCGTCTTCAGCACTTCGTCTATCCCAAGAGCGGCATTCATACTATTGGGGTGCAAGCCTTCTTTGGCGCTCCCTTGCTCGGCGACCAGATTATTCCTGAAGGTGTTGAGTTTATCGAAAGTGGGGCTTTTATGAACTGCCAAATGATAGGCGGGCTCTCGTTGCCTAGTACTCTGAAGCGGATAGAGAGTGGGGCTTTTGCCTTCAATCGCTTTACCGGCGAGCTTAGACTCCCTGAAGGCATTGAGTATATCGATCCTAATTATTATTATGTGTTCCAGGGAAGCAACTTTGAGGGAAACATCTATCTGCCCGAAACGCTCACGACGCTACCTAACATGGGTTTCCCCAAGATGACAGGAACCATAGTTATCCCTCCTTCCATTATGGAAATTCCAAACAACTGTTTCTCTGGCTCTGGTTGTACGCAGGTAGAATTCCACGACGGCGTGAAGATTATCAACGGTGGCGCTTTCAGCGGATCTAAGTTATCGGGCGAGTTGGTGTTGCCATCAAACCTCAAGGAAATAGGTGGCGCAGCCTTTTCCGGGACACGTATCACGAAAATTATTTTCCCAGACGCACTTCGCAACATGAAAAGTGGAGCGTATAATTTTGAGGGCATCTTCGCCGATTGCACTAACCTCATGGGCACCGTCGAACTACCCAAGAACGTGGCACGCATTCCAGCTGGCTGCTTCCGCAATTGTACAGCCATCACGGGGTTGGTCATTCCTGAGGGCGTGGACCTTATCGATGAAATAGCTTTCGCGAATTGCTATAGTTTGGCTAGCATTGTCTGCAAGGACGAGGAGCCGCCGGTGGTCTGTAAGGGGGCCTTTGATGGTGTGCCGAAGGACAATTTTACGGTGGAGGTGCCCAAGGGTTGTGTGGAGAAATACCGTGAGACCGAGGGCTGGAAAGACTTCAAGCGCATTGCTGAATACAGCAACTTCATATGCCGACCTATGCAGGCCAACGCGCTGAACTCGGCTCACAGCGAGACTCTCGTGCTCAACGCCGAAGGTGCATGGACGATGACGAGCAAGCCGTCGTGGGTGAACCTTTCGCCGACAAGCGGTACGGGCAAGACAGAGCTGACTCTGACATTCAATAAATTGTCGCAGGGTGATGGTAACCGTAGTGATACCATCTGGTTCGCGAGCACTGCCGACGGCAATCAGACGTCCTGCGTCGTGTCACAATATGACTATACTAACGCTGAGGACAGTTATATTGCCTTGCAAACATCTACGAAGGGTAGGGGTATCGACATCGTGTTCCTTGGCGACGGCTACGACGGTGAGGACATTGCCAGCGGCAGCTATCTGTCACTGATACAGGAGCAGACAGAGTACTTTTTCGATCTGGAGCCTTATAAAAGCCACCGCGATTATTTCAACGTCTATGTCGCTTTCCCGCTCTCGCAAGAGAAGGGTGTGAATACGATGAACACCTATGTCAATAATCGTTTCGGAACGCTCTATGGGTATATCGGCGATTGGTCGAGTAACCAGTTATTCACCGAGGCCGACTGCGTACGTCAGTACGCAGTGGACCATACGCCGCTAACACAGGATAACCTATGGCGTTCGCTCATCATCCTTGTGCCCAACAGCGATGCATACGCGGGAGTGACCTACTTCGAGAGATACGGCTCGCCACTGAGCATCTGTCCGCCTAGCAGCCGACCCTATCCGCAGGATACACGCGGTGTCATACAGCATGAGGCTGGTGGCCATGGATTCGGACGTCTGGGCGATGAAGCTATTGTCTATAGTCTGTGGGCACCGTCATCGGTGAAGGCATCTATCGAGGAGAAGCACAATAGTGGCGAATATGCTAATCTATCCACCACAAGCGCACTGAACACAGTACTCTGGTCAGATTTTATCTTTGACACGCGCTACTCCGACTACGTGGATGTTTATGAAGGGGGAGCAGGCTACATGCGCGGAATATTCCGTCCGGAGCAGAACTCGTGTATGAACTATGGCATACCATACTATAACGCCCCTTCGCGCCTCTCCATCATGCGTCGTATCCTTGACTATGCCGGTAAGTCATTCACCATGGACTACTTCTACGAGTACGACTCGATGACATGGGGTAGCACCTCTGCCAAAAGCGGAACGACACGCGGCGGAAAGGACGGCCTTTCGGGCTCGTCATACGCAGCCAGCAACCAGCATCACGTGCCGCAGACCATCGGTTCCAAGAAAATGGGCGACAAGGTGCGCTACATACGTAAGCAACTAAGAAACAAAAATAATTAGTAGAAGATGAAGCACTCATTATCATTTATCATTTATCTCATGTTAGCAGGTGTGACACTCACGGCCTGTAGCAACGACGAGACTGACGAGCCGCAGACATACTCAACTGACAAGGACGAGATACAGTTGCTGTTCGTACATCCTGGGGCATTGACACGTGCCACAGATACGGCCTTCGAGGCCTCTGACCAGGTGGGTGTCTATGTGACAGAAGCCAATACTGCTATTCAGATTGGCGGCAACGAGGTGAACAACGAATTGTTTATCTATAATGGCACGTCATGGTCATCGAGCCATAAAGTCTATTGGAACAAGGGCTCGCACGACATCTACGCCTACTACCCATACTCGGAGACAGTGAACGATGTGGAGGAATATGCCTTCGAGGTGCAGACTGACCAGAGCACGGCAGCGGGACTCACCAAGAGCGACTTCCTTTGGGCAAGCAAGAAGCGTGTTACGGCATCGGGTAATGCTGTCGCAATGACCTTCGCCCACAAGCTGACGAGTGTGGTTGTGCTGCTCGAAAAAGGTGAAGACTACACGGGCGACATCTCTAAAGATACCGAGGTGTATATCCATTCAACGGTGGCTAAGGCTGTCATTGACCTATCGACGGGCGATGCCGCTAAAGATAGCTACTCTGGTACTAGCAGCATCAAGGCCTTGCAGAAATCGGCAACGGAATACACGGCCATCGTTGTGCCCCAGAACATTACCTCCCGTCGACCTCTAGTGGAGGTCATCTCCAGAGGCGTGAGCTATCTAATGGAAAGCAAGATCTCGTTGAAGCCCGGCTATCGGCACACCTTTATTGTGACCCTCGACAAGAACCCAGAACAGACGAAGATTGAAATAGGCGGTGAGATTGCCGGCTGGTAAGAACGGACGCCCTATAGTCTAATGAATAGTGAATTATGAAGAATGAATAGTGAATTATGAAGTACGCTAGATATTTCCTGTCCGCTTATCTGATGCTTTCGCTGGCTTCTTGTGGTGGTGACAATGACGAAAGCTCTGATGTACTGCCTCAGCCACCTGCCGATAATCGCACGGAAGTGAGCATCATTACACGAACAATAGACGGGGTGCAGACGACTTCTGTGCTGGCGGGGCTTTACATGGTTAACTGGCATGACAGCATTTCTAGCGAATTGCTATCCACTGGCAACTATGTGAACAACCAACTGTTGACGTGGGCGGATAACGGTTGGATAACCGCCACGCCCATCTATTGGAACGATGCTAAAACAAAGGCCGATTTTTATGCATATGCGCCTTATCAGACGATCGTGGCTGATGCACGTGCGTTGCCTTTTAGCGTCGAGACAGACCAGACAACGGCCGACGCCTTCTTCCAGAGTGACTTTCTCTGGGGAAAGGTGGAGGAAAAATCACCGACGTTAGGCGGTTTCGACTTGACTCTGGCTCACGTACTCTCGCAGCTGACGGTGACGGTAACAACTGGTGCCGGCTTCGAAACTGATGAACTGCAGGCTGATGACATCACCATCACCTTCGGCGGCAGCAAGACTGAGGGTTCTATCGACCTCGCAACAGGCATAGTGACCGTCAGTGGTGAGGCCAATGATGTGGCGATGTTCTCATGTGGCGACCTAACCTATAAGGCTGTGCTGCTGCCGCAGCAGGTGCCCTATTCAAATCTGATAATGGTGAATTGGCAGGGGAATGTCTATACCCTACAGAGCTCCTATACCCTTGAGGCCGCACGTCAGTATGACATCACAGTCAGTCTGAAGAAGACCAAGAGCGGATTCGACATCGGCATTGCAGGATGGGATATCATCGGAGAGGACTACGGTGGTACCATTGGTGACAAATGAAACGTAAACCAAAAAGTTGAAATGTGAAAATGAAAAATTTATTTTTCTTTCTGTTACTACTATTTGTCTGTGCAGTTGTGCCGCACACTGTCTCTGCAGAGAGTGACGACATAGAGATGACCGATAGTACATCAACGCAGTGGGATGGTGTAATTGGTGGCGGACTGACCCCCTCGACGCCCAAAGGCCCAGTGACGAGTATTACCATCTCGCAGACAACAGCTGCACTGGAGGGAGGAGATACTCTGCAGATAGTGGCTATGGTAAATAGCGATGCCGCAAACAAAAGCATCTATTGGACATCGTCAAATACGGAGGTGGCCACTGTCAATACCAGTGGCTTGGTTAGTGCGTTACACATTGGCACCGCCACCATTACCGCCACAGCTGTAGATAATAATAGCGTTGCGGCATCCTGTATAGTGACGGTGATATCAGACGCACCGAACGAAAGCATCGCAGAGATTGTGTGCGGAGATAGGCAAGCAGGACTAAACACAGCCATCGACTTGTTAGGGCGCTATGTGAAGAATATCGAGCGTGGGTTTTATTTCTTGAACGACAAGATAGTTTTTATCAAGTAGTGTAAACGCCCCAAAATATGAAAATATATTTGTAAGTCCTTGCTGAGTTGTGTCGAAGGTCCTATTATTAGTACTCATTGTTACATCCGTCACCGTTAACAGCTTCAGCTACGGCGGTTATATAAAAAGTGGATCCGCACAGTGTCAATTACCCACGCCACCACATCTGAGAGGAAGATTAAGAAGACAGACTATTTCACGTCCTATCTTTTTTGTTCGGTGATTAAATAACTTAGTTCGCTTGGGAAGAAAAATCCCAAGCGAACTATTGTCATATTGAATGTACTGACCGCGATAGTGACAAGACGGTTATCCGGCAATTACTGATGAAGAATAAATAAAAAAGCCTCCCTTGGCGAGAATGCCGAGGGAGGTTTATTATTGGGGGAAATAGGGTGCGGATTAGCGGGTGACGATCTCGATGGGGATGTTGAGGATCTTGGCAACCTTGACGAGGGTGTCGATGTGATGACCCACAGCGGCAGCCATATGGTGGGTTGGGCCTGCTTCGCTCCAGCGGTTGCAGAACTCGCGGCAGGAGATCGAGAACTTGGTGCGCATGTTGGTGTCGCCGAACATGAAGATGGGGCCTTCCTCGTTGACGCCTTCAGCTACGACGAACTTGAAGACGCCGTTCTTGTCCTGGGTGATGGCGAGGTAGGTGACGGGGCCTACAGGAGGATAGAACTGGGTGAGGTAGCCGCCGCCGGTCTTGCCGTGGAAGACGGGCACGATCTTCATCGTGGGCTTGTGTGCCTGTGAGATGTCGAAGTCGCCCGAGCCACTGTGACCGATGATGCAGATGTCCTTGGGGAAGTCGATGCTGTACATCTCGGCGAGGGTGCCGGTGCCGCTGATGGTCTTAAGTATCGACATGGCCATGGCTACCTTCATGTCACCTTCGACAGCGCAGGCGGTGTGCTGCTTGATGAGCATGGAGAAGGCGGGGATGAGCATGGAGTCGAGCTTGCCGGCTACGCCCTGGGCAAAGCCTGCATAGTGGGAGGCAATCATGCCGAGCTTCTCGTCCTTGACCCACTGCTCGAAGGCTACGACGTACTTGGCCATGTCCCAGACTTTCTCGATGGTGCCGCCGCCCTCGATCTCGAAGGTGTCGAGGATGTCCTGTGCCTTGGCGCGGATGGCAGCCTCGTCGGTGACATTGTCGGCGATGGCCCACATCTGCTCCCAGTCGAACTGCTTGGTATAGACAAACATGCGGTGGTAGAGGTTGGTCTCGTCGATGTAGAGGTCCATCATGCCGGGATAAGGGCGACCGATCTGGGCAATGTTGGTGTCGCGGAAACGGCGACGCACCTGTGCGGCGCGGCACCAGTCCTCGATCTCGGCCTGGGCGTGGGGATCGCCACCTTCGACAACGCCGGTGATGACGGCGGAGCGCTTGCCGGCACGGTTGAGGTCGGCTACCATTTCGCCGGTGGCTCCGCAGGCATAGAGGTCGCCGAGCCAGGTGGGGATGTCGGTCTTGGCATAGTCGGGAGCGAGCTTCTTCTGGAGGTTGACGATGATGACAGGCACATCGAGGTCGCGCACGGCGGGAAGCATATTGTAGGAGGTGCAGTAGGTTAGCATCTGCAGGATGACAAGGTCAACGTCGGCGGCGCGGAACTTGTCGCCAGCAGCCATGGACTGCTCCTTGGTGGTGACCATGCCACCGTCGATGATCTCGATGGTGTCGGGGAGCGTCTGCTTGAAGTCGGCATACTGCTGCTCGAAGTTAGGGACGAGCTGTGGGAACTGGGGGAGATAGGCGCCCAGGGCGATGCTGAACACGCCGACACGGGCTTTGGTTTCTACTAGGGGTTTCATAGGTGGGGTAATTATTGATGGGCGGCCAAGGACGGCCGCCACGGAAACAAAGGGGGGAGGAGGCAGCCAAACATGGCTGCGACTGAAACACGGGGGCTGATGACGTGGCCCGGGTCATCCCCCTAAGCAGGGGGACGAGAGGGGGTCTTTTTTAGCAGGGGCGGGACTTGGGGAGGTTGAAGACGTCCTGGACTTCCTTCATCTGGGCGGTGGTCATGCCATCGGGCTCGGAGCCCATGCTGCGGGCGCACATGTAGATGTTGGCGGCCTTGCAGAGAACGTCGGTCTGATCGAAGGCATCCATGATGTCCTTGCCTACGGCTACGGTGCCGTGCTTTTCCCACATGACTACGTCGTGGGTCTTGATCTGCTCGAGGGTGGCCTCGGCGAGGGCGACGGAAGAGGGGAGTGCGTAGGGCACGATGCCGATGCCGAGCGGAGCGAAGGCGAGGGTCTCGGGAATCATCGACCAGAGTACCTTGGTCATCTCGTCACCCTTGAGGAAACGCTGGATGTGGCTCATGGCAACGAGCTCGATAGGATGGGTGTGGAGGGTTGCCTTGTAGCAGCTGCCGGTCTCGAGGAGGTAGTTCTGGAGAGCGAGGTGGGTGGGCAATTCGCTGGTAGGAACGACGTTGACGTCGGCGATGACTTCGTAGGAGGCGCAGTCATCGAGGATGCGGATGATGCTGCCGTTCTGCATGGGTTCCTTGGCGAGGTCGCGCATGCGCTTGCCGGTGCCTTTGCAATAGAAATACTTGCCTTTCAGATAAGGAAGGGTCATGCCGATGGGCTTCACTGCGGAGATGGCAGGCATGGCCTTGCACTCGTCGTCCATAAATTCGGTAACGTTGACGGTGATGTTGCCGCCATTGCGCTCAGCCCAGCCTTTCTGCCAAAGGTAGCCGGTGACTTCGGCGATCTGGTAGATGACGGCCTTGAGGGCGGGGCGGTTTTCTAAGATGGTTTTCATATAAATAAATGTGGGTTTTGGTGGTTATTTTTGGGGGCAGCCAAGGATGGCTGCCACGGGAACACGAGGAAAAGGCGCGATGGCATAGCGCCATACGGGACCTGGGCTTCCCCCTAAGCAGGGGGAATGAGGGGGTCTTTAAACGGAGTCGCCGTAGCGCTCGCGGGTGATTTGGTCGAGGGGTTTGCAGCGGGTGTTGGGGCAGCCGATGATGCCGACGATGAGGGAGATGGTGAGGAGGGCGATCATGCAGAAGGCGGCTACGGTGAAGCCTTCGCCGTTTTCACCATAGATAATGGTGAAGATGAGACCCCAGACAGCGGAGAGACCGCGTACGATGAAGAACATCAGACCCTGGGCACCAGCACGGAACTTGGCAGGGAAGAGCTCGGAACCCCAGAGGGCATAGAAGATCTGTGGGGAACTGCCGCCCTGAACACCCCAGAGGATGGCGAAGAGCCAGAGGCCTGCGGGGCCGTTGACGCCGATGGTGACGATGACTACCCATGCGCTGATGGCAACGAGGAGACCGAAGATGTAGATGGCCTTGTGCTGGATCTTGTCGATGAACTTCGAGACGATGAAGGTGACGCCTACGATGATGGCCCATTGGATGCAGTTCATCCAGTTGGCCTGCTCGTTGGAGACACCACCGGCGGTCTCATAGATGTGGGGCTGGAAGAAGCCCATGACCGAAGCGACGAGGTTCCAGGTGAGGTAGATGGTAGCAAGGAAGCATACCGTCTTGACGGCGATGCTGTTCTGGAAGAGCACCTTGATGTTGTCGAGAAGGCCGTTCTTCTGACCGGAGTTCTTTGCAGCCACGAACTCGGCACTTTCCTGCAGACCGCGCTGGAGGTTCCAAGCGATGAAGGCTACGATGAAGAGCGAGAAGAAGACGATGCGCGACGAGAAGACGTTGACGGCATTGACAGTGAGGTCGGCTCCGCCGATGGCGTGAGCGAGGGACTCAACCCAGCTGAAGAGGTATCCGCCAGGAGCGAAGAGCATGCCGAGGAGCAGGATGCACATAGGACCGAAGCCCCACGACATCTGGGAGATGCAGATGTTGCGTCCACGGTTGTTGACCTCGGAACTTTCGGAGATATAGGTCCAAGATGCGGGAACGCCGACGCCTACGGAGATGCCCGTGATGAGGAAACCGCAGAGCAGCATGGGGAAATTGACGCTGAACATGACGGTGAGCACGCCGAGCATATAGACGAGCAGATTGTAGGTGAAGATGAACTTGCGGCCATACTTGTCGGCGAGGAATCCGCCGATGATGGCACCGAGGGCAGCGCCCAGACAGTTGGCGCTGATGAAGTTGAGCCAGCCGAGATGTACCTCGGAGAGGCCGAGATAGTTCTGCCAAAGCGTGAGGCCACTGGCACCAGCTACGATGGCGCCTGCATCAAGATAATTGGTGAGAGACACGGCAATCGTGCTCCTTAAGCTTCCTTTGTTGTTTGCCATTTGTTATTAATTTTATAATGTGAGATTTTCGGAATTCTCGGAGTACTCAGAATACTCTGAATACTTGGAATGCTCGGAAGAGGCGGATTAGCCTTCGCAGAGAGCGGTGTAGCGGTCGTAGGCCTTGAGCCAGGCGGGGGTGTCCTGGGGCTCGTAGCGCTTGAGTTCGATGGCTTTGGCGATGAGGGCGCGCATTTCGGTGATGTCCTTCACCTTGCCGATGGCCTTGAACTGCATCATGATGTTGCCGATGGCAGTGGCCTCGACGGGACCGCAAAGGGCGGGGCAACCGATGGAGTTGGACGTCCACTGGGCGAGGAGGGCATTTTGGCAACCGCCGCCGATGATGTGGAGCACGTCGAGCGGGAAGGAGGCCAGTTCCTTGAGCCAGTTGAAGACAGTGCGATAGCGGAGCGCGAGGGATTCCATGATGAGACGTGCAATCTGGGCATCGGTCTCGGGGATGGGCTGACCGGTCTTCTGGCAGTATTCGCGGATGGCACCGAGCATCGAGAGAGGATTGGCGAACATCGGGTCGTCGGGGTTGATGAACGAACGGAAGGGTTCGCCGCTCTGCTCCATTTCGCCGAGGGTCTTGAAGTCGTAGTCCTTGCCCATGCGCTTCCATTCCTTGCGGCACTGTTCGAGAATCCACATGCCGGTGATGTTCTTGAGGAAACGTGTGGTGCCTTCGACACCGCCTTCGTTGGTGAAGTTGAGTTCGAAGGAGCGCTTGCTGATGATGGGGTCCTTCGACTCGATGCCCATGAGCGACCAGGTGCCAGAGGAGAGATAGGCGAACTTCTCGTCCTTGGCAGGAACGGCAGCGACGGCTGAGCCTGTGTCGTGACCAGCGATGGCAACGACGGGGATGTCGTAGCCGAAGGGGGCCATCTCGGGCTTGAGGTTGCCGATGACGTGGCCTGGGAAGACCACGGGAGGGAACTTGCTGATGTCGGCACCAGCGGCCTCGATGAGCTCGCGGTCGATCTGCTTGGTGCGCGGGTCGAGGAACTCGGAGGTGGAGAGGATGGTGTATTCGCAGACAGCCTTGCCGGTGAGGTAGAGGCTTACGTAGTCGGGGATGAAGACGTACTGTGCAGCCTCCTCGAAGGGACGGAAGCCTTCCTTGTGGCAGGCGTAGAGCTGGAAGAGGGTGTTGAAGTTGATGAACTGGATGCCAGTCTTCTCGTAGATCTTCTCACGACCGACTTTCTGGATATATTCGTCCATGGCAGCCACGGAGTAGGGATCGCGGTAGGCGCGGGGTTCCTCGATCATCTTGCCGTCCTTATCGACAAAGACGACATCAACGCCCCAAGTATCAACACCGATGGAATCGATGCGGATGTCGGGACGTGCAGCAAGATCCTTGAGGCCAGCGACCACTTCGCCGATCAGGGCGGTCATGTTCCAATAGAACTTGCCATCGTGGTCTTTCTCCTGGATGGCGTTGGGGAAACGACGTACTTCTTCGGTTTCAAGAACTCCTTGTTCATTAAGACGGGCGATAATCATTCGTCCACTGGTGGCACCGAAATCGACGGCGCAAACATAATGCTTCATGTAATATAAGAGTTTTTGTGTGTTTATATCGGTGCAAATATAGCGAGTTTTGGTTTTTTATACAAATATTTCGGCAAAAAAAATCGAAAAAATCTTCCTTTTGTACAATTGTTCTTTATTTTTGTACAAAAATAAGGGTATAAAATGAGAGGGATGCGGGCGATGAGGGGCGCTTAATCGGAGAGATGGAGGTAAAAGTCGGCGGTGAGGGCTCGATAGTCGGCGGTGTATTTGCCGTCGGCGTCGCGGATGATGAGCTGCTCGCGGGAGATGGGGGCGTTTTGGAGGGAAAACTCCGCCATGCGGCGCTTGCAGGGCTTTCCGACCTTGGTGAGGATGTCGCAGATGCGGACGGGATGGAGGCTGCTGAGGACGGCGGCGGTCATCACTTCGGAGTCGTAGGCGGTGGGATAGATGAGGGCGAGGCGGCCGTTTTGGCAGAGGTGGGTACTGGCGAAGCGGGCGATGTCGGACACGGGGAGGGCGTCCTTGTGACGGGCGATGGCGCGGGATTCGTCGGTGGGAAGTCGGAGGCCAAGCGGTCTTAGG
>JAZQBS010000142.1:0-31170 GCA_045545875.1 Bacteroidales bacterium | reverse complement strand
CCCCGCATCAAGAGCTTCCTGCATCCTCTTGTGAGCAGCATCGCGGGCACTGTAAACAGTACCGTTTAAATATACATAGTCACCGGCCTTAAGCAAGTCGGAGGCCAAGCGGTCTTAGGAAGACAAAGGGCTATGACAACTCCTTGGCTCACAGAACGACATGGCTACGATCCGACTTTTCCCCGCATCAAGAGCTTCCTGCATCCTCTTGTGAGCAGCATCGCGGGCACTGTAAACAGTACCGTTTAAATATACATAGTCACCGGCCTTAAGCGATCTTGCATCTTCATCAGTCAAGGGAACAGTTACTCTTTTTTTATTGTCTTCCATATCTTTCTACTCCATACTGCATCACATAATAGGGGCTGACAGGTCCCCAGAAATAGCGGAGTGAGGAATAGACCGATGTCAATGCCAACTCTACACCTTGGTCGGTCTGCATCAGCTGAGGGGTGATGGTGGAACGAGGAGTCTCATCAAGGATCTCGCTGCATGAAGTCATCACCAATGGGGTGGCTACCAATGCACCAATCAAGAATTTAGCTATATTTTTCATAATTATATTCGTTATTATAAAGACAAATTAGAATGTAAGGCTCAATCCAAGAATCCAATTGCGGGTCGATGGAGTATTGGTACCGATGGTAAGGACACGGCTCTGCAGGCTGCCAGAAGCTGCAACGTTCTGGTTGGCGAAAGAGTTCGGCTCAGGATCCATGCCTGTCTCGCTGTGGAAGTCGGAGAAGAACACGAAAGGATTGGTGACGGTGGCATAGATACGGGCCTTGGAGATGCCGCTCTTGCCAAGGACATTCTTGGGCAGCGTGTAGCCCAGCGAGATGGTGCGGATCTTGACGTAGGTGGCATCGAAGTACTGCAGGGTGCTGGCATAGATGGGAGCATCCTGGCTACCGAGCGTACCGCCTGGAGTTGGATAATCGTTGTTCGGATTATCGACAGTCCAGTAGTCCACATCGACATTACCACGACGGCCGCTCAGCATGTTGAGGTAACCGTTGGAACCATGCAAAGTGGAAACCAGGGTTCCGCCGAACTTGAATGCACCGACGATGCCAAAATCGAAGCCCTTCCAGGCGACGTTGGTGTTGAAGCCGCCCTGGAGGTCTCCATCAGGAGTGCCGATAATCTGACGGTCGGATGCATTGATGGCACGCGAAGGCACGCCGTTGGCATCGAACGTGACGGGATCGCCCTCCTCGAGGTTGTAGGAAACCTTGATGTCACCAGGTTTGCCACCCGAATGAGCTGCTGCAGCGATGGCCTCTTCGCCAACCTGGTAAATTCCTACCTTATTATAATCATAGATGGCATCGATGGCCTCACCTACGAACCAACCATTGGCGATATCACGGTCGGAGTCACCAGCGAGCTGGGTAATCTCATTGTGGTTGCGGTAGAAATTGAAGCCAAGTGACCAGGTCCATCCGTTGTAGTCGTCGAGAATGATGCCGTTCAAGGTAAGTTCGAAGCCACGGTTCTTGGTCTCACCGATGTTGGTAAGATAAGAGGACTGGATGCCTGACGATGCAGGCAGCGTGACGCTGAGGAGCAGGTCCTTGGTATGCTGTGTATAGAACTCGAAGGCGGCCGTCAGGCGATTGTTCCAGAAGCCGAGGTCGAGACCGTAGTTCCAGTTGGAGGTGTATTCCCAGCCGAGGTCATCGTTGGGCACAGAGTAAGGAGAATAGCCAGTGACCTGCGTACCATTGACGGTGTAATAAACCATCGCCATCGAGCCGAGGGTCTGATAGGGATCGACAGCCTGATTGGAGGTCTGGCCATAGCCTACACGGAGCTTGAGGTTGCTCAGCCAGTCGTAGTCCTTGAGGAACTCCTCACGGTTGGCATTCCAACCAATGGAGACGGCAGGATAGGTGTGCCACTTCTTGCCTTCGGCGAGCACCGACGAACCGTCGGAACGTACAGAAGCCGAGAACATGTACTTGTTGTCATAGACATACTGCACACGACCCATCCACGACATGAGGCCACGCTTGTAGTGACGGCCTGGCTGCACGACAGCCTTGTCGCTATTGAGGGCAAGGTTATAGTACTGCAATTGGTCGGCGGTGATGCCCGAAGCAGTCATGGCAGAATATTCATATTCGGTCTGCTCGGAAGAATACATGGCAGTGGCGCTTACGCGATGCTTGCCAAACTCCTTGTCGTAGGTAAGGAGGTTTTCGAGCGTCCAGTTGGTGGTGTGGGCATTGTTGACCGAAGCGTTCGAGAAGATGGCATCGTAGCCAAGATAAGGAACGCCAGGGGCATTGAACGAACCGTACTTCGACTGGCGGTAGTTGAGACCTACGTTGAGACGATACTTGAGGCCGTCCCAGATATCAACTTCGCCAAAGAGGCTGTTGTAGGAAGCAAAGCTCTTACGGCGATCGGCATGCTTGTCGCCCACATCCTTGTATTTCAAAGGGTTGACAACTCTATCGGAAGAGTTGAGCGAAAGTACGTCGCGCATCGTGCCATCCGAATTGTAGGGGCTGATGTTGGGAGAAGTCTGCAACAGGTTGTAGATAGGCGAGCTGTTCTCACCATCGGTGATGCTGTAGGAGTTCTGACTGGTAAGACCTACGCGAACGCGTCCAAGCTTCTGGTCGATGGTGGCACGTACGCCGAAACGCTCGTAACCCTGGTTGGGCACAACAGCTGACTCGTTATAGTAGCTGCCGCCAAAAGAGTACGAACCATTGTCGGTGCCTGCCGAGATAGTAATGTCGTGACTGTTGGCCATGCCGGTCTTGAAGACCTCATCCTGCCAGTCGGTATCGACACCGGCTTCGTCCATTGGGCCAGCTACGCCCCATGCACTGCCGTTGGCAGCAGCCACCTCACGCATCTTCGTGAGCTGGCTGGCATTCATCATCGGATATTCGGAGAAGAGCGTCACTGCACCCACATAGCCATTGTAGTTGACAGTAGCCTTGCCCGACTTGCCGCGGTTGGTGGTGATGATGATGACGCCGTTGGCGCCACGCGAGCCATAGATGGCGGTGGCAGAGGCGTCCTTCAGGATGTCCATCGACTTGATATCGTTGGGCGAGATGTCGCCGATGCTGCCTGCGAAGGGGATGCCGTCGAGGACGATGAGCGGGTCGTTGGAAGCCGTAAGAGAACGGGTACCACGAATACGGATCTGCTGATCGGCGCCCGGGCGCGAAGACGTACGCTGGATATCGACACCCGCTACGCGTCCCTGCAATGCCTGGGTGGCGCTCTGTGCAGGCACCTCCCTCAGCTTGTCGGAGCTGACCGAAGCGATAGAACCGGTGACGTCGCTCTTCTTGGCCGTACCGTAACCGATGACCACAACGTCCTCAAGGGTCTTGCGGTCTTCTGCGAGATTGATTGTCATACCGTTCTGGGCTGTCACTTCCTGCGAAAGATAGCCGATGAACGATACCTTCAGCCGTGCGCCGGCTGGAACACTGAGCGTGAAGTTGCCGTCGAGGTCGGTCATGGTGCCATTGGTCGTTCCAACCTGAACGACATTGGCGCCGAGGATGGGTTCCCCGAGGTCATCCAACACTTGTCCCTTGATGGTCACATTCTGTGCGAAGACCATCACTGGGAACATCACGAGCAATACGAGGGCATACAACATGTTGCATGCTCGATTCCCGAACAAAGTTTGACAGGTGAATTTCATTTGTGTTAGTGTAATTAAAAAATAGGTAATATGTTAAGAATATCACGTGAGCAGGTAATGTGGACCAGTATTATCAAGGCGAATATTCGAGTGCAAAAGTAGCGCTTTTTTGTAGATTATCCAAATTTTTTACTGTTTTTTTTCAGAAATGTTCCTTTTCGAATCGAAAAATGATGTTTATGATACATTTTTTATAAAGAAATGGCCTGCTCCCGAAGGAACAGACCATAGAAATGTATCAAATCAGAAAAGCGGTATCAATAGCCGGGATTCTGGTAAGCTGCCTTCTCAGCATCGGAACTCTCCATGCCATCGATCTGACCCTGTGGAATGGGACGCAGATAGAACGATGTGGGGATGGTACGGGTGTAGGTGGCAGGTGTGTAGTCGGAAGAACCGGCACCAGCGATGGTGTAAGAGCCAGCCAGCTTCTCCCACGTCTGGGTACGAACGAGGTCGAACCAGCGGTGACCCTCGCCGAAGAACTCACGCAGACGTTCGTCGAGGATGTAGTCGATAGTGATGGTGGCGGGAGTGGCGGCTACCATCTCGGCGCTGTAGTCGGCCTGCTTGTCGCCATAGTTGACCGAACCGTTCCACTTGCCTGCACGAGCGCGGATCACGTTGACAAGGTCGCGTGCCGACATGCTGCCCGAAGCACCCTTGACAGCAGCCTCGGCTGCGATGAGATAGAGCTCGGAGAACTTAGCCAATACCCAGGGACGCGTGCTAGCACCATTGGGCGAACCATAGGCTTCGAGATCGAGACCGGTGATGGCATCCTTGGTGGTGCCATTGTCTGTGCGATAAGTACCGCACTTCCAGAGACCAGGATAACGCAGACGGCTCACGGCATCGATGCCATAGACGAACTCCTTGTAGTCGGCCGACTCACCGGCTGTATTGTCCTTGCCGATATTGTTGGCTACGTAATTGATGGTGGTAGCGGCTGTCTCATCGGCCGAAAGGAAGCGCAGATAGGTCTCGCCATTGTCGATGTGCGAACCATTGGCTCCGAGGACATAAGCCTCGTTGGAGCCACCATTGCGGAAGTTGGCAGGATATGCCAGGCAGAATGTGCCATCCCAACGGGAGTCGTGATTGGTGTCGGTGAACTTGCGAAGGGCATTCTGCGTAGGAGCCTGACGTGTCCAAGGACGGCCGAGGTTTTGCCAAGCTGCACGAGCCACGGGCTGGAACGAAGCGCCGGAAGCACCCGTACCCATCAAGAAGCCAGAGCAGTAGTTCCACTGGGCAGCCCAGGCAGCACAGTTGTTGCCGGGGTCACCACCGCCAGCATATCCAAGGTTACCGGAGTTGTAGGCCTCGGTCTCGGTGTGGTCGGCAAAGAGCATACACTCGGCATTGCGGTCGTTGGAACCCAGATGCACCTCACGATAGGTGGACATCAGCTTATATGGGCCAGGGTTGTTGATGGCTGCCATAGCGATATCGTAAGCCTGCTGGTAGTACCATGCTGCATTGTGTCCATCGGGATCGGTGCGGTCGCAAGTCGGATAGGTTGGGATGTTGTTGGGGTTCTCGAGCCACCAACCATAGGTTAGATAAGCCTTGGCGAGGTAGAGACGTGCCACATTCTTGGTGACGGCACCAGTAATACGCGGGTTGTCGGGGAGGTTGTTGACGGCATAGAGCAGATCGGGGAACACGCAGAGGGTATAGACCTCAGGCACGGTGTTACGTTCGGAAGTGCGCTTCGGCGAAGAATTGAACTTGAGGATACCACCACCCAAGTCGAGAGGCACGCCACCAAAGGTCTGGACGAGGTTGAAATAGTCCCAGGCACGGAAGAAGTGTGCCTCGGCCAACAGAGAGGGAGCGATGCCCGATGCCTCACCATTCTCAATCACGCCGCTGGCAGTATTAATATAGGTATAGGAACTGCCCCAAAGGTTATCGGAACGGCTGCTCGAGGGAGTAAGCGAACCTGCACCCGAGAGGTCGGCATCCTTCCAGTTGTTGTCGGCCGACTGTGCATAAGTATATTCGTCGGTGCCTGTCTCGGTGATGCAATAGTAGTACATGAATCCGCCCGTGAGACGCAGGTGATAGTAGAGCGCGGTCAAGCCACCCTCGACACCGGTCTCGGTGGTAAAGAACGATGGGTCGAAACTGCTGCGTGGCTGCTCTTCCAGAATGTCGGAGCAGGACGATGCGGATACCAGTGCGGCCAAAGCCAGACCCATTATGCCAAATTTATATGTCTTCATAATCTTGATATGTTTAGAAAGTCATGTTAACGCCAAACAGGTAGTTACGAGTCTGAGGAGAGTTGGTACCCACTACGTTGTAGGAGTGCTTGCTTGAACCCAAGGTGGTGGCATTGAAGCTGCCGTTGGTCGAGGTGGTATTGGTCTCGGGATCAAGTCCAGTCTCGTTGTGGAATGGAGAATAAATCACGAATGGATTGACAACAGTGGCATAGACGCGGAGGGCTGAGATGCCCACCTTCTTGACCATCTTCTCCTTGAAGTTGTAGCCCAAGGTGATGTTGCGGATCTTCACATACGAAGCATCGAAGAATCCAAGGGTAGAACCATACTTCGGATTGTCGCCCGACTGGATTCCGCCTGGCTTCGGGTATTTGGCTCCCGTGTTCTCTTCGGTCCAATAGTCAACATCGACCTGGCCGCGACGACCGGTAAGGAGGTTGAGATAGCCGTGCGAAGAATAGAGGGTGGAGATGAGCTTGCCACCGCCCTGGAACGCACCGATGATGTTGAGGTCGATGCCCTTCCAACCCACACGGGTGTTGAAACCGCCCTGGATCCATGGGTCAAGCTCGAGAATCTGACGGTCGTCGGGACCAATAGCACGTGCAGGAGTGCCATCAGCATTATATTCACCCGTATATTCGACCTTGATCATACCGAAGTTGCCACCGGGCTCGAGGGTCTGCAGATACTTGGCATCGGCATCGGTCTCGTTCCACAGGCCGATGTTCTTGTAGTCGTAGATGACGTTAAGCGGATAGCCCACGAACCAGTTGTTGCCCACGTCCTCCTTCTCACCGGAAGAAAGTGCCTTCAGTTCGTTACGATTGTGGAAGAAGTTCAAACCTGCCTCCCATGACCAATCGCCGCGATCCTCGATGATGATGGCATTGAGCGAGAACTCGATACCACGGTTCTGCGTCTTGCCGACATTGGCCGTGTAGCTGCTCACACCAGCGGTCGATGGCAGGCTGACGTTGAGAAGCAGGTCCTTGGTGTCCTGGATGTAGTACTCCAAGGTACCGGTCAGGCGGTTGTTGAGGAAGCCGAAGTCAAGGCCGAAGTTCCATGTGGTGGAATATTCCCAGCCGAGCTCATCATTGGCAAGGGCCGAGGTATAATAGCCTGTGGTGTTGAGGTTACCGAAGTTATAGAGCACGGTAGCCAGCGAACCGAGGGTAGCGTAGGGGTTGATGGCCTGGTTGGAGGTTTCGCCATAACCCACACGGAACTTGAGATTGTCGAGCCAATCGATGTCCTTGAGGAAGTTCTCGCGGGCAAGGTTCCAACCAAGGGCTACGGCCGGATAGGTGTGCCACTGCTTACCCTTGGCAAGGCGTGAAGAGGCGTCGGCACGCAGGGTGAAGGCTGCCATGTAGCGGCTGTCGTAGGAATACATCACACGGCCCATCCAAGACATCAGGCCCGACTGCCAGTAGTTCTGGCTGCCTGCAGGAATCTCCTTGGTGTCGGAAGAAGCCTGGCCGATGTTGTAGAACATGAAGTATTCGGCAGGGATGTCACGACCCGACATATAGGACTGGGTGTAGCGAGTCTGCTCGGCAGAGTACATGCCCACAACGTTCAGGTTGTGCTTGTCGTTGAAGGTCTGGTCGTAGGTGATCAGGTTCTCGACTGCCCAGTTGATGTTCTCGGCATGACGGAGAGATGCTGAAGAAGGATTGTTGGGGTTCGAACCGTCGTTGATGCCCTCGCCTGTGAAGGATCCCTGCTTGGTGCCACGGTAGTTCAAACCCAGGTTGACGCGATACTTGAGACCCTTGACCCAAGGCATCTCGACTTCGGCAAACAGAGTATTATAGGTGCCGAGGGACTTCTCCTCATTGACCCAGCTGTCACCAATAGCCTCAAGACGGTCCTTGGTGATGACATACATGTTGTCGGAAGCGATGCTGACGCGCTCCTTGAGCGAGCCATCGGCATTGAAAGGATCAACGAGCGGAGAAGCTGCCAGCACACCGTACATACCCATCTGGCTGCCGAGTTTGGTGCTGTAGTTGGTGTTGGTCGAAAGACCCAAGCGGAAGTACTTGCCTACCTTCTGGTCGAAGTTGCCACGGACAGAGATACGATCGAATGACTGGGTTGGAATGACACCCTTATCGTAATAATAAGCGGTTCCGAAACTGTAACTGCCGCCATTGGTACCACCAGAAACGCTGACATCATGGCTGGTCACGATACCAGTCTGGGTAAAGAGATCCTGCCAATCGGTATTTGTGCCACGAACCTCATCGGGACCATCGACATACTTCTGTGCATAGTCACGGAGTTTGGAGAACTCGTCTCCCGTCATCATGTCATACTTGCTGAAGACAGTACGAGCACCGACATATCCATTATAGGTAACTTTGGCTGGTGTGCCCATGGTACCCTTGTTGGTGGTGATCATAATGACGCCGTTGGCACCACGCGAACCATAGATGGCGGTAGAGGAAGCGTCCTTCAGGATGTCCATCGACTTGATGTCGGAGGGATTGATGTCGGAGAGACTGCCATTGAATGGAATTCCATCGAGCACCACAAGCGGGTCGTTGGAGGCAGAAAGTGAACGAGTACCACGGATGCGGATCTGCATGTCAGCACCTGGGGCCGATGAGGTCTGCTGCATATCCACGCCCGGGATACGGTTCTGCAGGGCGTAGGAAATGTTGGACGCCGGCATTTCGTTGATCTTCGAACCGTTGACCGAAGCGATTGAGCCAGTGACGTCGCTCTTCTTGGCCGTACCGTAACCGATGACCACAACGTCCTCAAGGGCCTTGCGATCCTCTTCGAGGGTGACCTTCATGCCGTTCTGGGCAGCCACCTCTTTGGAAAGATAGCCGATGAATGACACTTTCAACCGTGCGCCGGCTGGGACGCTGAGCGAGAAGTTGCCATCGAGATCCGTCATGGTACCGTTGGTCGTTCCTACCTGAACGACATTGGCACCGAGGATGGGCTCCCCTTGGTCATCCAACACTTGTCCCTTTATGGCCACATTCTGTGCAATGACCATCACAGGGAACATCACGAGAAACAGGAGCGCATATAAGATATGTGCTCGTTTCCCGAACAAAGTTTGACTGGTGATTCTCATAAATGATTGTGTTTTGGTGTGATTAAAAAAGTAATGATGAATATGATGATAAATATCACTTGCAAGGATTACTTCCCTCCTGATGATGTCATAAAAAATATCAGATTTCGACTGCAAACATAGCGTTTTTTTCTCAAAGCTCCAAATTTTTGATTCATCTTTTTTGTAATTTGTTCATTTTTGAATCAAAAAATGAAAAATATGATACAATTACAAATAATTCATATGATGAATGAGAGGTATAAAATAATGCCCCCGAGACATTCTTGTTGGTGAAGTCTCGGGGGAAAAACAAGTGTCATCCATTACTTGACCATCTCGGTGGGGATACGTTCTCCGCTTTTCAGCGCGCGGATCTGTGCCTGGGCATCGTTGCCCACGGGCCGGGTCGTGAAGTCGGGCGTATTGTAGGAATAGAGCGACTGCGTGTAGAAATTCTTCGGGTCGCGCTGCGGCAGTAGGAAGGGTTTGGTGGCCTGCCCGTCGGGGCCGATGGACGACAGATAGATGCGGGAGTAGCGTCCGTCGTCGCGCCGACTGGTGAAGAGGAACCATCCCCCATCGCTGCTCCAGTTGTGGAAGCTGTCGGCTCTGTCGCTGTTGACTATGTCGAGCGGACGGCGTTCGCCCGTCTGAAGGTCGAGGAGCCATAAGTCGCTTTCGGGATGCCAGATGGTGAAATAGCCATAGTCGGCGAGGGTGTACATCAGGTATCGACCATCGTAGGAAGGTCGAGGCCAGCTGGCGCTCTTTCCCTGGGCAGCAGCATTGATGAGCGTATCGACCTGCTGTCCGATATGACCAGTAGTGGGATCGAAGTTCACGCGGCAGAGGCTGTAGCGTTCCTTGTCGTAGTCGGTAGGATAGACCTGACGGCGGGCGGTGACGAAATAGAGCCAGCGGCCATCGGGTGAGAAAGCCGGACAATTCTCGGCCCAGAGTGTTTTCATGATGAGGGTGTCGCCAACAATCTGATGCGTCTCGGTGTCATAGACAAACACATCAGATTTCGTGTCATATACCTCCACCACATTTTCCTTTCGGGTGTGAAACATCTGCGAGGTCTTGTTGGTGGAGAAGGCGCAATAGCGTCCTTCGGGATGCCAGTAGGGATAGACCATAGTGCCTCCCAGCGAATCGTTGACGGCTTTCAGCATTTCGTCCTTGCCGCGGACATGCATCATGGTGGCGCCCTGTTTCCCGCGAACGTGCAGGACATATTGGTCGGGATTGGTACGATTGGGAGTGTGGCAGTTGATGCACATCCCTTCGTTGGAATGATTGTCGAGCAGAGAAGTTTCCTCGAACGTGCCGAGTTCGCGCTCGTAGATTCCCATCAGTCCGAACATCTCGTAGCCTGGCGCAATGCGTCGATAGGTGATTCCCCAATCGGGTAGGTTGCTGTCGGCAACCTTGATGCTGAAATCGCGATAACGCGTCCATTGTCCATCGCGTCGGGCACAAACAGTCACATTGAGCTGCCCACCACGATTCTGCTCGACCAAGGTGTGCCACTGGTCGATGTCGAAATCGGTGCAGGAGCCCTTCGAATGGAGCGTGCCACCCCGGGCACCAGTTACCACGACGTCGATATCGGCAGCATTGTCATCTTCCATAGCGAAATTGAGAGGTGCGATACCTACGGGAATGGTGACATCCACATAGTCGGGATAGATGACCGGCAGGGCATCCTCAGCAGCTGCATCCTGAGGGCTGGAAGAACAGGCGGAAAAGATTCCGATAATCAGCAGCAGGCTAAAGGAAAAAGTCGTCTTTGAGCTTTTCATGGATTTCGCGTATTTTTTGATAAGACGGATAGTTGACAATCAGTTCAGGATGCTCGACCAAAGGGCGCAATTGTTTTGTCCAGAAGTGACAGTCCTTGTGCTGCTCGCCAATGAGCAGGTATTTTCGGGCGAGATCATATTCGCCGGTGATGATGGCAACCTCAGTCAGACGTTTCAGCGCGCGGCTATTGGGCTTCTCGCTGCGCATGGCTACCATCGCATCGAAGGCAGCACGACGTGCCATATTGACCATACCGAGACGCAAGTAGATGTCGCTCATCATCAGCGCCGATGTCTCGCTGCCCAACACACCGTGGGAATCGGCAAGACACAGGTCAAGTTCCTCGCGGCTGCATTGGCCCAGGTACCACGACGCCAGGCGCACCGCATTGCGGCAAGCAGAAGACTTTGTAGGCTGTTTCTGGTTCATCTCTACAATGTCTGCCCACTTTCCTTTCTGCAAAAGCAGGTCGTAGGCTTGCTCTTCGGGCGTACCGCCTACCAATTCGGGAGTGCGCTGGCATCCGCAGAACATAAATCCTACAAGGGCAAGCACACCGCACAGCGCAAACTTGACAGCAAGAAGTCGTTTGGTCGTCATAGCGTCGTGAATCAGGTTTTGAATGAAGTGTTTTTAATTTTCGAATAAAGAGTGCTGCATCCCATGACGCAGCACTCCATGTAATCAGATCATATGAGTAGGGTCATCAACGAATTACCTACCGACATCATTATTTGCTACCTCTATATGCCTCGTTCTGCTCGCAGAGAGTGTTCTTGGTGATCTCATCCTCAGGAATAGGCATATCCATCTTCAGGTCGTTGTAGTCGTAGTCGCGATTGGTCCAAGGAATATCCTTGAGGTTTTCCACGCTGCGCTTGGGATAGTTGGTTGATACATGGTCAGCCATGAAGCCAGACTTCTGCATATCGGGACGGAGACACCATTCGCAGTTGAACTCGCGACGACGCTCGGTGTTGACAGCCACCTTCCAAACTGGAGACTGGAAGCCCTTCTGAGCAGCATACTGGGTGTAGTAGTCCTTAGCAGGAACTACAACAACAGCGCCATCACTACCGAATGGTATAGGATACTCAGCACGGTTGATATAGAATACACCACCGGCATCCGTAGAACCATCCTCGCGGCCGATCCAGCCGGCGAACGAGTTGTAATAGGGCATGTACTTGTCGGTCAGATTCTTCTCGTGGCCATCCTCCAGACGACCGAATGCGCGGTTGCGGAGCTCGTCGAGCTGTTTCCAACCCTCAGCTTCGTTGCCATTGCGGAAGCAGCACTCAGCATAGTCGAGCATTACGTTAGGAAGACGCTTCCAGTAGATAGGAGTTGGGCTCCAGTGGCCATCACCCCAAGACTTGTAGTCGGCCGATGCGGTACGCCACATCTTCGAGCTCCAGATGGCAGGTGCCCATTCGCCGTTGTTGAAGTGGAACTGCTTGGTGGCAGTTGCAGCCTGACCCTTGCCAAGAACCTCCTGCAGATAAGGATTCACACCATAGATGGCCTTGTCGAACTTGCCGAGCCAGCCTTCATACTGTGGATCGTAGGCAGGATTCTCAGGATCGATCTGAGGAACGGCACCGATATAGCAGGAACCAGCGCGACGCTTGTCGCCGGTCTCGTAGCAGGAGTACCACTCCCAAGAGAGGTAGAGTGAACCCCAACCACCATTCTCAGGACATGCGGTGTACCACTTCAGCATCAGCTTGGAGGTGAGGTTGTCCCACTTGCCCCAGTTGGTGCCTTCGTCAAGCTGCTCCACCCAAATAGCCTCGGGGCCCCATGCTGAAGCAGGATCCCACAGCGTGGTGAACGACTCGTTGAGCTTGTAGGTGTGGCTGTCGAGGATTTGCTTGAAGCAGTCGGCTGCCAGCTTGTAACACTCATCGGGAGTTGTTGGAGCTACACCTGTACCCGTGACACCGTTGGAGCCTTCGGGCGACAGACGATAAGCCTTCCACATATAGGCATCACCCAGGTAAGCCAGGGCCATACCCTTGGTTGCACGACCATATTCGCCGTCCCATGGATCCCATTCGAGAAGGTCGGCAGCGGCCTTGAAGTCCTCGATGATGAAGTCCCACATCTCGGCATAGGTCTCAGCCTTGGCCTTCAATGGGGTGTTGGCGCCATTCTCGCCAGTGGCCAGCATGGGCACACGACCGAAGGTTGTGGCAAGCCAGTGGTAGAAGAAGCCGCGGAGAGCACGGCCCTCGCCCTCAAGATACTTCAGGGATTTATCGCCACCTACGTTCTCAGCAGGATAATCCTGCAGCTTGTCAAGGAAGTCGTTGGCGCGGCAGATGCCGGCATATACATGCTTCCAACCGGCGAGCAACTCACTCGAGTTGGAGTTCCATGCCTGTACGTTCCAGTCCTTATCCCAACCAGTAGCCTGGGTATCGATTGTGGGGTGGCAACCGGTGAAGAGGTTTGGCTTGAAGCCCCAGTCTCCATCATATGCATCATCTGGGTAAACCAGGTCATAGACACCATTGAGGGCTCGCTTGGCATTATCCTTGCTCTCGTAGGATGCAGCCTCATCGACCACATCGTAAGCCGTTACATTCAGGAATTCCTCGTTGTCACAGGATGTCAGGCCCAAACCCATCATACTGCACAGAGCTGATCCTAAAATAAAATATTTTGTCTTCATAACTTTTATTTCTTTCAAATTCGTTTTATGCTCTATGTACTAATATTATTAGAAGGTGATATTGAGACCAGCCATCCAGGTGCGAGGCTGTGGATAACGACCGGTGTCAAGGCCCTGGTAGAGAACAGAACCGCTACCGCACTCAGGATCGCCGTACTTGTTGTAACCGGAGATGGTCCAGAGGTTGCTTACACCCAGATATACACGTGCCTTCTCGATCAAGAGGGGCTTGCAGATGTTGCGTGGGATGTTGTAGCCCACCTGGAAGTTGGCAATACGCAGGAAGTCGCCGTTCTTTACCCAAAGGTCGCTGACACGAGTGTTGCGATTCGAGTCGAGGATAGACAGACGAGGCAGTGCAGAACCGCCATTGCTGAACGAATCGTTGAAGGCATCCTTCAGGATGTTAGGTGTGGTCTGGTCGTCGAGCTGGGTCATGCTGCTCAACTTCATAGCAGAATAAGAGAGGATGTCCTGTCCGAAAACGCCGTACATGTAGAGGCTGAAGTCGAAATCCTTGTAGGTGGCACCCACTGTGAAACCATAGTTCAACTTCGGGAAGCCATTGCCGAGGATCTTGCGGTCATCGTTGTTGATGGTGTGGTCACCATTGAGGTCCTTGAATCGCATATCACCAATTGACAATGGGTGGTCGGTGTCGCACTTCGACTCAGCGTCGCCGCCGCCTTCCCAAGTTGAGCCATCAGGATTGGTACCTGAACCCCAGAAATAATTATAGTATTCATCCAACTCCTGCTGATTGGTGATGATGCCGTCGGTCACATAGCCGTAGAACGAACCTACAGCCTCGCCTTCCATACAGATAGAGTGGCGATCCCAGTGACCATTGCCGTCGACTGCACCTACCTGTGAACCGTCGATGTAAGTGCCATTGCCGGAAGCGGTGTTGTAGAGGTTGTCACCCATCTTCTTCACCTTGTTCTGGATGGTTGAACCAGTCAGACGAACATTGATGCCGAAGTCTCTGTTGAACTGCTTGTGGTAGCCGATAGCGAATTCGAAGCCCTTGTTCTCAATCTCGCCATAGTTGGTGTAAACCTGGCTGTAACCAGCCGATGGACGCAACTGACGATAGAGGAGCAGGTCCTTGGTGTTCTTGATGAAGTAGTCGAGGGTGATGTCCCAGTCGTTGAGGAAAGCGAAGTCGATACCGAAGTTGGTCATCTCGGTGGTCTCCCACTTCAGGTCACCGTCCTTCAGAGGCATGTAGAAACCAATGTCACGATGACGGTTGCCCCAGTTACCGGAGATACCCTGTGAGGGATAGGTGTTGTAGGCACCATCGATGTTCTGGGCGATGACAGCTGCACCAGCTACGCCACCGGCATTACCGGTCTGGCCCCAACCTACACGGAACTTCAGGTTGTCAACGAATTCGTTATCCTTCAAGAATGGTTCCTCGCTGATACGCCATGCACCTGCTACCGATGGGAAGGTACCCCAACGGTTGCCCTTCGAGAAGTTCGAGCTACCGTCTTTACGGATGGTACCGGTGATGATATAGCAATCCAGCAACGTATAAGTACCACGGGCGAAGTAAGAAATATTGTGTACGTCAGAATTGTAGCCGCCACCAGTGCCCTTGGAATTGAGGTCCATGGTCAGGTTGATGTTACGGTTATAGATCGATGGGAAGTCTCTTGAGCTGGAGTTCACCCACTGGCCCCACGACTTGTTAACCTCATTACCGAGCATCACGGTCAGGTTGTGAGCCTCGTAGTTGAGATTGTAGGTAAGGTAGGTCTGGATACCCATGCTGTAGCTATGGCTGTTGTTCAGCGAGAATGCATAGGTCTGGTCAGCGTTCATAGGAATCTCGGTCAGCACTCCATCAACATAGTTGTAGCGATGACGGCCACCGGTGAAGTCAGAACCATTGCTGCCTGAATAGGTGTAAGTACCCTGGCTGCGTACGTCGAGCTTGTGGTGCTTGGTTTCCAGGAAAGTCACATCAATGTAGGCTGTGGTCTGGATACGGTCGTTGCCGTTGCGGGCACGCTCGCCATTCTCCATCTGCGAAGCATAGGGGTTGGCACCGATGTTGGTGTTGCCTTCCCAGTTGTTTACCGTAGCCTGATAGCCTGTGCCGTAAGAACCATCGTCATTGACAAGGTTGACATTGATGAGCTTGCCTTTAGCTGCGTCGTTGCCGTCCAGGTAGTCAAGCGTAGGAGTCAAGGATGCGAAGTCACGGAGAGAGGACATGTTCTGGTTGTTTCCCAGTGACATGTTCGAGCCATGGCTCTCGCTGTGGGTGTAGTTGACATCACCACCGATTTCCAGGTATTTGTTTACCTTGGTGCTGACATTGGCACGAGTGGTGAAACGCTTGTAGTTGGTGTTGATAACAAGACCATCGATATCGTTGTAGCCGAGCGAGAGGTTGTACTGGGTCTTGTCGTTGCCACCGTTGAGGGTAACGCCGTACTGCTGCTTGAGGGCGGCACGGGTCATCTCCTTCTGCCAGTCGATTTCCTTGCGCTTGCCATCATACTTCTGATCCCAAACCTGATTGATAAACATATCGGTGCCCTTGGCCAAACGGATGGCCTTGGCGTAGGTGTTGAGGTCGAGTACGTCGAGCGTGTAGGGCAGCGTCTGGATACCCCAGTCGGCAGTCACAGTGATGTTGGTGTGACCCTTGGAACCGTGCTTGGTGGTAATCATGACAACGCCGTTGGCACCAGCCGAACCGTAGATGGCGGTAGCGGAAGCATCCTTCAAAATCTCGATACGCTCGATGTCGGCGGGGTTCACGAAGTCGGCATTGTTGCCAACCTGCACTCCATCGACTACATAAAGAGGAGAAGCATCGCCATTGATGGTGCCGATACCACGGATGCGGATAGCAGCCTTTCCGTCAGGAGAACCGTCCTGCATCGAAACCTGCACACCGGCGGCAGCACCCTGAAGGGCCTGACCGATGTTCTGAGGCACGCGCTTCATTACGGCAGCCTGGTCAACGGTCGCCACTGAACCAGAGATGTCGCTCTTCTTCATCGTACCGTAACCTACAACCACTACGTCTTCAAGGGCTCTGCGGTCCTCTTCGAGGGTGATCTTCATACCATTCTTGGCAGTCACCTCTTGTGAGAGATAGCCGATGAACGACACATGCAGCTTGGCGCCTGCAGGAACACTGATGGAGAAATTACCATCGAGATCGGTGATGGTGCCATTGGTCGTTCCAGTCTGAACGACGTTAGCTCCAGTCACGGGTTCCCCAAGGTCATCCAACACTTGTCCCCTAATGGTCACATTCTGGGCGATTACCATCACTGGGAACATCACGAGCAATACGAGTGCATACAATACGTTGCATGCTCGATTCCCCGAACAAAGATTGACAGGTGATTTTCATACAAATTGTTTTTGGTGTAATTGTAAAAATTAGTAATATGTGTAGAATAGCACTTTTCACGAATTAGAACTCTGGACGCTCTTGAAGGCATACTCAAGAATTCGAGTGCAAACATAGAGGTTTTTAACGAATCTGCCATATTATTTTTTAACGAAATTTAGTTTTTTTGAATTTTGAACCGAAAAAAGGGGGAATATGTAACATTTTGGATGGTCTTTATGGACGAATTGGCTTCAAAAACATCCGTTTTGAATCAGAATCTGGCTTCAACAGATCATTGCATTGCAAAATTAAATATATATGTACTCTCTGTCACACATTATATATATAATATAGCATCAGAATCGAGCGATGACACAAATGGGTTACACATTTACTTATTGTACATTTTAGGCTTTATAAACTGGGCACGAATGTGGGATTGACGGTCTTAGAATAGCTGTTTGCCCGAACTAGCTATGTCACTTACGACACTAATTCCAGCGCGCCATTCCCACCTCAACTCTGATCGGCCAACGACGCTATCTTTTCCCATCACTTTTATCAGCGTTTTGAACAGAAAGAATGGCATCCAAAAGGAGTTAATCTTTTTTAACAATAAGGCTTATTGTACATGATACGATAAATGAACAACCGATTGCATTCAAGGTTAAATTCCGGAAGAGGTTATCGCTTATTGTACAAAAACCGATAACCCCATTTTGGAACATCAAAAAATAAAGTAAAAAATATTTGGTTGGAATCGAAAAATGCTATATCTTTGCCACGCAAATCATAACCGAGTCTTAATCCTATCATAGATTTGCGCTCGAATTACATTATCTAATTTCAATACACCGATTAACATGGACCAGGAAGCTCTGAACTTCGACCCGCACGTCTCAGTTGACTGCGTGATACTTGGGTTCGACGGCGAATCGCTGCAAGTGCTTCTGTCCCGCCGTGGCAATGAGGTGCCCGAGGAGCAATATAACAACCTTAAACTCCCTGGGCGCCTCTTGCACACCGACGAAGATCTGGACGAGGCAGCCCTCGACATCATCACCAGCGTTACCGGCAAACATCATCCCCTTGTCAAGCAATTCCGCGCCTATGGCTCTCCGTCACGTACTTCGAATCCGAAGGACGTGCTTTGGCTTGAGAATGCCATCAAGCAGAAGATTGGCCGCATAGTCACCATTTCCTATCTGTCTCTAATGCGCATAAACAGCCGCACGGCTCGTCCCAAGGACAGCGATGCACAGTTGTGGTATCCTGTGCAGGATCTTCCGTTGCTTGCCTTCGACCACAACCAGATAATCCAAGATACGCTCGACGAGCTCTACCGCATGGCAGGCCAACAGCCCCAGATGCTCTTCGAGATGATGCCTGCCAAGTTTACTGCCGCACAATTGCGCCGACTGCATGAGCAAGTGAGCGGCAAGACACTGGATGTGCGCAACTTTGCCAAACTCGTGATGAACAAGCCCTACATCATTCCCCTGAACGAATGGGAGCAGAATGTGAGTCACAGGGCTGCTCGTTTCTATCGTTTCAAACCATAAGACTTAACTATCCTATTATTACTATTAACCAACAAAATACTACAAATTATGAATCTACTACTAGGATATGACGTTGGCACATCGTCGGTAAAAGCTTCACTCGTTGATGCACAGACAGGTCAGACCGTAGCCAGTGCACAGTACCCCGATGCAGAAGCCCCCATTATGGCCAAGCAGGCTGGTTGGGCTGAACAAGAACCCGAAATGTGGTGGGATGAACTTGCCCAGGCCACCAAGCGTGTAGCCAGCAAGGCTGCTGCCGTTGCTTCGCTCAAAGACGTTAAAGCTATCGGCATCTCTTATCAAATGCATGGCCTCGTATGCGTTGACAAGGAGGGCAAGCCCCTGCGTCCTGCCATCATCTGGTGCGATGGACGTGCCGTACCTTATGGCAATGCCGCCTTCGACGCCATCGGTGGCGACAAGTGCCTCAGCCATCTGCTCAACAGCCCCGGCAACTTCACCGCAGCCAAACTGGCTTGGGTGAAGGAGAATGAGCCGGAATTATTTGAGAAGATCTACAAAATCATGCTCCCTGGCGATTATATCGCTATGCGACTCTCGGGCGGTGACAAGAAGACTACTGTCTCTGGCCTGTCGGAGGGCATGTTCTGGGACTTCAAGAACAACGAGGTTTCGAAAGATGTGATGAACTACTTCGGCTTCCCCGAGTCGCTTATCGCCGAAATCGTTCCCACCTTCTCTGTACAGAGCCGTGTCTGCAAGGCCATTGCCGAAGAACTCGGTCTGCCCGAAGGCACCCCTATCAGCTATCGTGGCGGTGACCAACCGAACAATGCCCTTTCGCTCAATGTGATGAAGCCAGGCGAAGTAGCTGCTACCGGTGGCACATCGGGCGTCGTCTATGGCGTGCTCGGCGAAGTCAACTACGATTCGCTCAGCCGTGTCAACACCTTTGCACATGTCAACCACAACCAGCCCGACACCCGCCTGGGCGTGCTCCTTTGCATCAACGGCACGGGCATCCTCAACGCTTGGGTAAAGCGCACCATCGCTCCCGAAGGTATCAGCTACAGCCAGATGAATGACCTGGCCGAAAGCGTTCCCGTAGGAGCCGAGGGCCTCAGCGTCATCCCATTCGGCAATGGCGCCGAGCGCGTGCTCCAGAACGTAAACCGCGGAGCCAGCATCCACGGCATCAACTTCAACATCCATAAGAAGGCACACATCATCCGTGCTGCACAGGAAGGCATTGCATTCTCGTTTGCCTATGGTATGGAAATCATGGCAGGCATGGGCATGGACATCAAGACCATCAAGGCTGGTCATGCCAACCTCTTCCTTTCGCCGCTCTTCCGTCGCACATTGGCTGCCGTAACGGGTGCTTCGATTGAGCTCTACGAGACCGACGGCTCGGTAGGTGCAGCTTACGGCGCAGGTATCGGTGCAGGCATCTACAAGGACAGCGATGATGCGTTCAAGACCCTCAAGCACATAGCTACCGAGGAGCCTGTGGAAGACGTTGCTGCATACAAAGAGGCTTACGAGCGTTGGAAAGCGTGTCTGTAATCAATTTCACATAAAATAAATAGAAAGGGAGCCGTTCAGACTCCCTTTCGTCAGTTTACCTGTACTTCGATGAAAAAAAGCCTTTCTGTGCTATTATCTCTCCTCTTCTGCCCTATTTTATCAGCACAGGTGATCATCAACGAAGTGATGCAATCGAACATCGACTGCACGATGGACGACATCAATGAGTTTCCCGACTCATGGGTAGAACTTTACAACACAGCAGCGAGCAACACGGCAATGCTTTCGAACTATTCGCTCGGCACACAACGTGACGGCAGCGATGCCTATCAGCTCCCCGTCCATGGACTCGTTTCGCACGGATACATCCTTGTCTATTGCGACAAGGAAGCTTCCGGCATGCACACCCCCTTTCGTATCGATTCGGGCAAAGGAGCCGGAGTTTACCTATTTGACGCCAATGGACAAATCGTTGACTCGGTTTTCATCGAAAAGAAACAACCTGCCCCCAACATCTCGTATGGACGCGAAACAACCGGGTCAAGCACGTGGGGTTATCAGTACGAACCGACTCCCGCCGCCGAGAATTGCGGAAAGATCTGCACAGAAATATTAGGCGAACCCATCTTCAGCGAACACGGCCGCGTCTTGACCAAATCGCAAACCATCGAACTAACCCTCTCACAGCCCGAAGGCTCCCCCTTGGGCACCGTGATACGCTACACGACCGATGGTAGCGAACCCACCCGCGACAGCCAGTCATACATTTCGCCCATACGATTCTCTTCGACACGCGTCATTCGTGCCAAACTCTTCTGCGACGGCTACCTTTCGCCCCGCTCCACCACGCAGTCATATCTGTTCCTAGGCCGCGAGATGACCTTGCCCGTCGTCTCGATAGTGACAAACAGCAAGTACTTCAACGATTCGAAAATCGGCATTTACGTCAATGGTTCGTACAGCAGTTCGAGGAAAAACTACGAGTACGACTGGCGCAGACCCATCAATTTCGAATACTTTACAGAGGCCGACAGTGCCAGCCGACTCAACCAACTCAGCGAGACTCGCGTGGCAGGTGCTGCTTCGCGCGGGCAGCAGCTCAAGACGCTCACTGTCTATGCCAACAAGCGCTTTGGCGAGAAGTACCTCAAATATGAATTCTTTCCCGACCAACGCCCAGGGATGAACAAATACAAGTCAATCATGCTGCGCAATGCAGGCAATGACTTCGACTATCTGTATATGCGCGATGCCATCTGCCAGCGAACGATGGTTTCTCACGCCGACCTCGACTGGCAGGCTTGGCAGCCCGCCATCTTCTTCCTGAACGGCACCTACAAGGGCATCCTCAACATCCGTGAGCGTAGCAATGCGGCCAATATCTACACCAATTACGATGGTCTGGAGGACATCGATATGGTCGAGAACTGGCAGGAACTCAAGGAAGGAACCTGGGACAACTATAATAAATTTGTAGAGTTCTACACCGAAGAAGGTCACACATGGGAAGAATACGACAGATTCATGGACCTCGATGAGTATATCAACATCATGATTATGAACCTCTACTACAACAACTTCGACTTCCCAGGAAACAATTTCATGATGTGGCGCCCCCGCGAGGAAGGAGGGCGCTGGCGTTTCGTCGCCAAGGATGTGGACTACGTCATAGGCCTTTACGGGCAGGGCAACTCCAACTATCAGATCTTCAAGTGGCTCTATAATCCCAACTTCGACTACAGCCACAACTGGGGAGCGAACAGTTACGATCATACGAGGCTCTTCCGCCGACTGATGGAGAACGAGGACTTCCTGCGCACTTTCACCGACCGTTGTGCCATCTACATGGGCGATTTCCTCAACTTAGACGGCACTTGGGAAGTTTGGGAACCAATGTATAAATACATCAAGACCGAATATCCCCACCATCGCAAACTCATCAACCAATGGTGGCCCAACTACGACAGCGAAATTGCGAATGCAAAAAACTGGCTGAGGGGCAGAACGTCGAGTTTCTATTCACAAGTTGCCGATTACTATTCACTCGGCACTCCTATCGTTACAGACATCAACAAGATGATGGCCGACACTGCACTCGCCGGCCTCACCATCACATTCAATGGAGTCCCGCTTTCGAAGGGCAGATTTGACGGCAAATATTTCCCGAGCCGCGAAGTGACCATCGAAGGCACACCTACCCTCGATGAGGACGGCAACCCCATCGGCTCGCGCATTGTTACAAGATGGACCGTTGTGACCTACAATGGAGGTTCGTCCACGCCTCAGCACTTCGATGGGCCTACGTGCCACTTCACAATGCCTGCATCGGCAAGCCGGATCTCAATTAATGCCACCTTTGGACAAAGCGAAGGACTGGAGCAGATCAGCGACGATTGCGGCAATTCGCCTGTCGAAATCTATGACCTGAACGGCAATCGCCGGGATGCTATGCAACGCGGCATCAACATCCTTCGTCGGTCCGACGGCTCGGTCAAGAAGGTGTTTGTGCAATAAAATATATAATCTAGATCTTCTAGAGGCTCTAGATTTTCTAGACTATCTAGACAATCTAGATAATCTAGACAAAATCAGCCGCAGGCCTTGTGGGTCTGCGGCTGATTGTATTCAACAGAGGAGAAATATTTACTTCACCGTAATCGTCACAACGCTGTGTGCAGGCAGCGTCACGAGGAGTTGGCCCTTCTTATCGACCTTGGCACCCTTAAAAGCGACAGGCTTCACCTCATCAGCCTTGCCGAAGTCGTTGTAGGCATGAACATCTGGGGCAGTGATTATTTCGCCCTCGGCGCTCTTCACCTTCATACCGTCGATGTTGATGGCAACGACGTGCTGGTTGTTGAGATCCATGTTGGTAAGCGAGATGTGCATCACGCCATTCTTGTCGCACGATACGGTGCGGCTCACGGTCGGGATCTGCTCCTTAGCATTCACGCTGATATAGTTGCAGACGAGATCGGAGGGCACGTAGGTGGCTTCCTTGTGAACATTATACATCTTGAAGACATGGTAGGTCGGCGTAAGCACGCAGGGATCCATCGGATTCTTCTCGTTGGTCAGAATCATCGACTGTAGTACGTTCACCACCTGTGCGATGTTGGCCATTTTGATACGATCGGTATATTTATGGAAGATGTCGAGCGACGAGGCAGCCACGATGGCATCGCGCACAGTGTTCTGCTGATAGAGCCATCCCGGATTGGTGCCTTTCTCAACGTTGTACCAGGTTCCCCATTCATCGACGAGCAGGCCGATGTGCTTCTGCGGATCAAAACGATCCATCACACGCATGTGATCAACCACGCAATCCTCGATCTGCAATGCCTTCGAAACGATGTTGTAGTATTCCTGGTCGGTAAAAGTAAGAGCCCAGCCCTTCTTGCCCATCGGGATGCCGGTTTCGGGATCGTTCTCGGTGCCCCAGTCGCGCACGGCATAGAAGTGAACTGAGATACCGTTCATCCTATGTCCGATTTTGCGCATGCAGACCTCAGTCCAGTTGTTGTCGGTCGAATTGGCACCCGAAGCGATGCGATAGAGGCGGTTGTCTCCATAATTGCGGGCATAGATGGCATAGCGACGATAGAGGTCGGAATAATACTCAGGATTCATATCTCCGCCGCAGCCCCACGACTCGTTTCCAACGCCGAAGTACTTCACCTTCCAAGCCTTGTCGCGTCCGTTCTTGCGGCGCAGCTCGGCCATGGTCGAATTGGTATCGGAGGTCATGTACTCCACCCATTTGGCCATCTCTTCAACCGAACCCGAGCCCACGTTGCCCGAGATGTAAGGCTCGCAGCCAAGCATTTCGCAGAGGTTGAGGAACTCGTGGGTACCAAAGGAATTGTCTTCCACGGTGCCGCCCCAGTTGTTGTTGACCAGACGTGGGCGATTCTCCTGCGGACCGATGCCGTCCATCCAATGGTATTCGTCGGCAAAGCAACCGCCCGGCCAGCGCATCACGGGCACTTCGAGTGCTTTCAATGCCTCGAACACGTCCTTGCGATAACCCTGCACATTGGGGATGTTCGAATCGGTGCCTACCCAAATGCCGCCATAGATGCAGCGTCCGAGGTGCTCGGCAAACTGTCCGTAGATCTCTTTCGGAATCACATTCTTGGCCTGATCAGGATGAACATTGAGTTGGACGTCCTGAGCCAAAGCAAAAAGCGGCAACATCAAACCAGCTGCCAACGACATAATAAATTTTCTCATGAGAAAAAGATGGTTAAAAATGTTAGTATTGGATTGGTTCTTCAACGATGGTGCAAATATAATCAATTTATTCAATTTCGCAAAAAAACTTCATACTATTTTTCTCCAATTAATGAAAAATATGCGATAAAGCAATATTTTTTACAAGTATTCTTGCCAACTATTCAAAAAAACACTATCTTTGCAGCACATATAAAAACACTTATAATAGAATTGCACAAAGATGAAGACACAGATTATTCTTCTGGCGGCGCTCGCCAGTCTGCCACTATTTGCTAACGACAATGCCATGGTCAATAGTCCCGATGGTAAACTTGAAGTAAACCTTGGTATACGCCACGGGCGCCCCTATTATAGCGTAACCTACGATGGGTTGAAAGCCATCAACAATTCCCTTCTCGGCCTTACGACCAACGAACAGGATCTCACAAAAGGCCTCAGCATCAAGGCCACGGAGACCTCCAATATCGATGAACGGTACAAATTGGATCGTTCGAAAACAAGTGAGGTCCACTACGTCGCCAACCGGCTGCTTGCCACCCTTGCCACACCGCAAGGACAGGAATTGCAGGTGGAATTCCGTGTGAGCAACAATGATGTCGCTTTCCGCTATCTGCTTCCCAAACAGGGCGAGACGGGCTCAGTGCGCGTCACCTCCGAAGCTACCAGTTTCAGTTTCCCGGACGGGACCACCACCTTCCTCACTTCACAGAGTGACGCGATGATCGGTTGGAAGCGCACCAAGCCCAGTTACGAAGAACTCTATTGCTGGGATGCTCCAATGTCGCAAGGCTCTCAGTATGGCCACGGCTATACCTTCCCCTGTCTCTTCCACGAACGTGGCGTCTTCGACAACAAGGCCGACGAATTATGGGTGATGATTAGCGAAACCGGACTCGACAGCCGCTATTGTGCCTCTCATATCAGCGATGCCCACGCCAATCCGCTGAACGGTGGCGGCATCTTCCAGTCGTCATACCTTAATACATATACGATTGCCTATCCGATGCCCGAAGAGAACAATGGCATCGGAACGACAGATGCAGCCATCGCTCTACCAGGCGCAACACCTTGGCGCACAATTACCTTAGGCCGCACCATAAAGCCCATTGTCGAGACAACTGCTCCCTGGGACAATGTGATGCCCGTATTCGAAACCAGCCATCAATACAAGATGGGACGTGGCACATGGAGTTGGATCCTTTGGCAGGACAATTCCATCAACTACGACGATCTCTGCAAATATGTCGATCTGGCTGAAGCCATGGGTTATGAGTATACTCTCGTTGATAACTGGTGGGACAACAATCTCGGCAAAGAGTGCGACGGCACGGCAAAAGACCCCAACAAAAGCATCGAGAAGTTGATTGAATACGCCCACTCGAAGGGCGTGGATGTCTTCCTCTGGTACAGTTCGAGCGGCTACTGGAATGACATCGAGCAAGGTCCCATCAACCGCATGGCCAACAGCGTCGTTCGCAAACGTGAGATGAAGTGGCTTGAAAGTGTCGGAGTGAAGGGCATCAAGGTTGATTTCTTCGGAGGAGACAAGCAGGAGACCATCCGTCTCTATGAAGAGATACTCAGCGATGCCGACGACCACGGCCTGATGGTCATCTTCCATGGGTGTACGCTGCCCCGTGGCTGGGAGCGCATGTATCCCAACTATGTGGGATCGGAGGCTGTCCTTGCGTCCGAAAACATCGTCTTCGACCAGGCGCAATGCGACCTCGAAGCCAAGTATGCCACCCTCCATCCCGTGCTGCGCAACACGGTGGGCTGCATGGAGTTCGGCGGATCGTTCCAGAACAAGTACATGAACCGCGACAACCGCCCGCGCGACAACCGGCACGTCAATACACGTCCATGCACATCTACATTCAGCCTGGCTACGGCCATCCTCTATCAGAACCCCATCCAGAACTTCGCCCTTGCGCCCAACAACCTTGAGGATGCGCCCGAGGTAAGCATGCAGTTCATGCGCGAAGTGCCAACCACATGGGACGAAGTTCGCTATATCGACGGCTATCCTGGCCGATATCTTATCATGGCCCGTCGTCATGGTGATACCTGGTATGTCGCTGCCATCAATGCCGAACCGCAAAAACTCGTCATCAGTCTCGACCTCGGCGTACTCAACGCCACCTCATTCACCCTTTACAGCGGTGGTGACTCTCCCACTGCCAAGCCCATAAAGCTCAAAGGCGGCAAAACGTTGCTCAACCTTGCCCCCAACGATGGCATCGTCATTGTGGCAAAGTGAACACAAGTGAAACGAACATAAAAAAAGAGTCCCGAAAGGTTTTTCCTTCGGGACTCTAATTAAATCTTGTCGTTCTGGATCATCGAGACCAGATCGGGACGAATCTCGGCATAATCTTTCGACTGCAGATACTTGCGTATAAGCTCCACGTGATGCAGATTGTGCAAATCCGACCCGAGGAAACTGATCATACCCTCATCCAGGAGGCGATAAGCCATCTTCTGGGTCGATTCGCCATAGTATCCCGAGAAACTGAGGATATTGCATTGGAGTTCCACACCGAGGTCCAATAAATGTTCATACGACTTCAAGCCACGGCTCGAATAATAATGGTAACGCTCGGGATGTGCCATGATGAGATACCACCCTTTATCCTGTAGTTTGTATATCACATCGTCGAGATTGAGCAATGGCTGTTGGAAACTGTTCTCAATCAGAATATATCTATCCTTAAGCGGGCGCAGCTTGCACGACTCCTCGCCCCACTTGCCCGTATTCATCATATTGATGAAACTTTCGTCAAGGCGATACTCGAAACTGAAATCCTCGCATTCAATAGGAATCTCTGCCTCGGCGCATTCGGCCTTTAAATCGACGAACAGAGGATGAATCCTTTGAGGAGTATTCATATAGCTTGGCTCGGTATGATGAGGCGTGAAAATGACGCGTTCAACACCGAACTCATGCAATGCTTTCATATATTCCACAGAGAACCTCATCTCAGGCGAACCATCGTCGACACCTGGGATGATGTGACAATGCAACTCACGCTTATAAGGCAGTGGAAGCATTTCCCTTTTTTTATGAAACAGGAAATTTAAAAACATGTTATTATCTTAATTCTTGAGGATGCAAAGGTAAACTATTTTCTATTCCGAAACAAATTTTGTAATGGAAAAAGTACATTTTTTAATAAAATACACCCACATTGATAGTATTATTGCTATTTTTATATGATTTTTAGGCCAACTTAACCAACAATTTTGTATATTTGCACCGGTATTCGTTGCACATTGACACGTCCAAATCCTAACGCCACGAATTATTTTTTTATTTTCATATTTTAATTACCTAACAAGGATGAAATCTACATTCATGAAGGTCGGCACATTTATCGCCGTTACCGCTCCAATCCTTTTGGCCTCATGCTCTGCTCCCCAGCAGCCTAAGGAGGTCAATCTTACAGCTTCTGGTCTTGACCCAGAACAGTTCGTCGACACCATCAACGGTAAGCCAACTGCTCTCTACACCCTCACCAACGAGAATGGCATGGAGGTATGCATCACCAACCTTGGTGGCCGTATCGTCAGCATCATGGCTCCTGATCGCGACGGCAAACTCCAGGACGTAGTGCTTGGCTTCGACAATGTGAAGTCTTATGCCAACCTCGACGGCAAGACGCCCTCTGACTTCGGTGCCGCTATCGGCCGCTTTGCCAACCGTATCAACAAGGGCAAATTCACTATCGATGGCGTAGAGTACGACCTCGTCAAGAACGACCATGGCAACACCCTCCACGGTGGACCTACCGGTTGGCAGTATCAGGTCTATGATGTTGTCGAAGCCGACAGCTCAAGCATCACACTCCAAATCGTCAGCCCCGATGGCGATAACGGATTCCCCGGACAAGTGACCGCCAAAGTGACCTATATCCTTAACGACGATAACGACCTCGTCCTCCTTTACAACGCCGTCACCGACAAGCCTACGGTCATCAACATGACCAACCACTCGTATTTCAACCTCAGTGGCGACCCCAACAACAGCATTACCGAAGACTCTCTGATTATCTTTGCCGACAAGATGACTCCTATCGACGACAAGCTCATCCCTACAGGCGAGTTCCGTGAGCTCAAGCCCGGCGATCCATTCTGCTTTATGCCCGAACGTGGCAAACCCGGCATGAAACTCATCGGTCAGGACATCAACGCCGACGACGAGCAGGTTAAATTCGGCAACGGATATGACCACAACTGGGTACTTATGGCTCCCCCTGCCAATGTCACCGACCTCCCACTCTGCTGCATCATGATGAGCCCTAAGAGCGGCATCGTCCTTGTTGAGCGCACTTCCGAACCTGGCGTACAGGTTTATTCGGGCAACTTCCTCAATGGTTCCGTTACCGGCAAGAAGGGCATCAAGTACCAGCAGCGTACCGGCATCTGCCTCGAGACCCAGCATTATCCCGATTCTCCCAACAAGAGTGACGTCAAGGGTTGGACTGACTGTGTACTCCGTCCAGGCGAGGAGTACAACTCCATCACCGTCTTCGAGTTCCACACCACTGACGAACTGCTGAATGGTCCACGTAAGCACGAGGCTCCAGCCCAATAATCACGGTTGCAACATAATTAATTAATCAATAAAACACAAAAACACAATGGCTCAAAAACAAGAACGTAACTGGGTTGCGATCATCACGATGTTCTTCATCTTCGGCATGATCAGCTTCGTTACCAACATGGCTGCCCCATTCGGTAATATCTGGGGCTACACCTATGAGTGGGCTGGCATGGCCGGCAACCTCATGAACTTCCTTGCATACCTCTTCATGGGCATTCCTGCAGGTAACATGCTCATCAAGTTCGGCTACAAGAAGACCGCACTCATCGCCCTTGCCGTAGGTTTCATCGGCCTGGGTATCCAGTGGCTCTCCAGCAAGGTAGGCGCTGACGTTGCCGTCTGCGAAATTGCAGGACAGGTCTGCTCGCTCAATCTCTTCATCTATCTCCTTGGCGCTTTGGTCTGCGGATTCTGCGTCTGCATGCTCAACACCGTTGTGAACCCCATGCTTAACCTCCTCGGTGGCGGTGGCAACACCGGCAACCAGCTCATCCAGGCAGGTGGCACCATCAACTCCCTTACCGGCACCCTCACCCCAATGCTCGTCGGCGTGCTCGTTGGCACACTTACCAAGGAGACCACGATGGCCGAAGTTTCTCCCCTCGTTATCGCTGGTATGGTGATTTTCGCTGTTTCGTTCATTATCATCTCTTTCGTCAAGATCGAGGAGCCTCAGGGCGACCTTTCGAATGTGACCTACGAGCGCTCCCCGCTCGCCTTCCGTCACTGTCTGCTCGGTGTCATCGCCATCTTCTTCTATGTAGGTATCGAGATTGGTGTGCCTAACGAGATGAATATGTGGATCAGCCGTCTCCCCTTCGAGGGCGCTGCCAAGGTAGCCGGCTCGCTGGCTTCTGCCTATTGGTTCCTCATGCTCTGCGGACGTTTCCTCTCCACAATCATTTCTGGCAAAGTTTCTACTCGTACCCAGATGGTCACCGTGTCTTCCGTAGCCATTGTGCTCCTGCTCTGTGCCATCTTTACGGGCAACATCAACATTCACCTCTTTGGTGGTGATGTACCTCTCTCCTGCCTCTTCATCTTCCTCTGTGGTCTCTGCACCTCTATCATGTGGGGCGGCATCTTCAATCTCTCCACTGAAGGTCTCGGCAAATATACCGCTAAGGCTTCTGGTCTCTTCATGACCATGGTGGTAGGTGGTGGCATTATGCCATTCATTCAGGACAACCTAGTACGTCCAGCTACTGGCTATCTCGGATCTTATTGGCTCATCATCGCTATGATTGCCTATATCCTCTTCTATAGCCTCTGGGGCAGCAAGAACGTCAACAAAGATATCAAGGTCGATTGACCTTGATATCTTTTCGGTCTATTGCTGGACCATATATCTGTAATTCTCGATTCATAAACATACACATCTAAACATTTTTATTTCTCATTTCAAAATGGACGTTTTAACAGCGCTACAAAACAGTGGCTTCAAGACCATTGACTTTGTCATTTTGGTCATCTATCTTATCGTTTTGGTTAGCCTTGGTCTTTTCCTTAGCCGCAACAAAGATGGCAAGGAAAAGAGTGCTAACGACTACTTCCTGGCAGGCAACACGCTCACATGGTGGGCCGTAGGTGCATCACTCATTGCCGCCAATATCTCTGCCGAGCAATTCATCGGCATGTCTGGAACGGGCTTTGCCGACGGCATCGCCATTGCCGCTTACGAGGTCATGGCCGCCGTAACTCTTGTTGTGATTGGCAAGTTCCTCCTGCCCATCATGCTTAAGCAGCGTATCTTCACCATTCCACAGTTCCTTCGCGAACGTTATAACGATGGTGTGGGTCTTGCATTCTCCATCCTCTGGCTCTTCCTCTACGTCTTCGTCAACCTCACCTCCGTGGCTTGGCTTGGCGCATTGGCTATCGAGCAGATCCTTGGTCTTCAGGGACTGGCTGTCGAAATCTTCGGCCTGACCATCTCCATCCGTATGATCATCATCTTCCTGCTCTTCCTCATTGCTGGTATCTACTCCATCTACGGTGGTCTGGCTTCCGTGGCATGGACCGACGTGATGCAGGTAACCTTCCTCGTGGGTGGTGGTCTCATTACTGCCTATGCCGCACTGAATGTTATCGGTTCTTCTCTAGGCATTGAAGGAGGAGCAGTAGGAGCTTTCCAAGAGATATTCTCTCATCTGTCGAGTATTCCTGGCGACCACCACTTCAACCTCGTGGTGGAGCGTAATGCCGACCTCTATCCTGACATCAACGGTATCATTGACGAGACGGGTGCCATCGCTGCCAACCAACCCGGTTCCGACCCCTATTTCGACATTCCTGGTATTGCTGTCATCGTGGGTGCCATGTGGCTCACCAACCTTGGCTACTGGGGCTTTAACCAGTATATCATCCAGAAGGGTCTCGCTGCCAAGTCGCTGGCAGAAGGCAAGAAGGGTATGATTTTCGCAGCCTTCC
>JAZQBS010000141.1:0-25537 GCA_045545875.1 Bacteroidales bacterium | reverse complement strand
TGCCTTGTGCTGGCCAGCCATGATTACAGCGAAGACGACTACATCCGCAACTTCGACGATTATCTGAAATACCTTGCCCAAGCATGAACATCCATCGATATACGAGCAGCGATAAGCCGATATGGGACGCCTTTGTCCGTGCTTCGAAGAATGGAACCTTCCTCTTCGAACGTGACTATATGGACTATCATCGTGATCGTTTCTTCGACCATTCGCTGATGTTTTTTGACGACAAGGGACGCCTGGTGGCTCTCTTGCCGGCCAACGAGGTGGAGATCGATGGCGTCCGGCATCTTTACAGTCATCAAGGATTGACCTACGGAGGCTTTGTCCTTTCGACCAAAAACACCGTCGAACAGGTCATGGAACTTTTCGATGAAACTGTCACCTATCTGGAAGCAGAAGGTTTCGAAACGTTTCATTACAAGCAGATGCCGACGATCTATCATCAGTGTCCGTCGCAGGAGGATGAATACGCCCTTTGGCGCCATGGAGCTACTTTGGAAGGTTGTAACATCTCGTGTACGGTGCCTCTTGCGGGAACGCCGCAGCAGCCTCCTTTCGAACGTCGCCGTCGCCGTGGCGTAGTGCGTGCCGAAGAGGCAGGCTATCAGCTTGTCGAGAATGCCTCGCTTGAAGTGTTCTGGCCCATTATGATCAACAATCTTCTGGAACGTTACGATGCTTCGCCCGTCCATTCCTTGGCCGAGATGCAGTTGCTGCAAGACAGTTTCCCGCAGAACATCCAATGTTTCCTCTGTGTCGATTCGATGGGAGAGGCGCAGGCGGGTGCCGTGGTCTTCCTGGCCAATCCGATGACGATCCATGTCCAATATGGGCATGCTACGTCGCAGGGCAAGGCTGATGGCGCCCTCGACTTCCTCTATACTCGGTTGATGGAGCGGTATCGCAATCTGGGCTTCCAGTATTTCGATTTCGGCACAAGCAACGAGCAGGGAGGACGTGTCCTCAATGCCTCGCTCATTGCTCAAAAGGAAGGCTTCGGAGGACGAGGCATCGCTTACAAGACTTTCGTCATCCAACTGTATCGCCCTCAAAGTTATTATAGTTTTAATAGCCTCTAAGGATTCGAAGCCTCAATAAACACCTTCCATAATCATAGCGCTCTTCATGATTCCTTATCTTGACCTACATACCATCAATGCTCCCTACGAGGCAGACATCAAGCAGGCGTTGCTCGATGTGGTTGACTCGGGCTGGTATCTGTTCGGGCAGCAGGTCTCTGCGTTCGAGCAGGAATGGGCTGACTATAATGGTGCACGTCATTGCGTAGCCTGTGCCAATGGACTGGATGCGCTGCGTCTGGTGCTGCGTGCATGGATTGAGATGGGATATCTGAAGCGTGGCGATGGCGTGATTGTTCCTGCCAACACCTACATCGCCAGCATCTTGGCAGTGAGCGACAATGGATTGGTACCTATTCCAGTGGAGCCTGATCCGGAATCCTATCTGATTGACCCTCGCACGATTGCTCAACTTTTGGAGAATCCTATGTCTTCTCCTGCATATCCTGTTGCCAAGGATGTCGCAATCCGTGCCATCCTTCCCGTGCATCTCTATGGTCAGCGCTGCGAGATGGAGGCTATCGACGAACTGGCAGCCCGGTATCATCTGCTGGTGTTGCAGGACAGTGCACAGAGTCATGGCGTCAAGGCAAAGGGTACCTGCGCTTGGAGTTTCTATCCGGGCAAGAATCTTGGAGCCTTGGGCGATGCCGGAGCAGTTACCACCGATGACGAAGAGCTAGCTAATGTGATTCGTCAGTTGGCGTTCTATGGCAGCGAGAGGAAGTATGTGCATCGCTTCAAGGGCGTCAATTCTCGAATGGACGAACTGCAGGCTGCCGTGCTTCGCATCAAGTTGCGTGACCTGGATCGTGCCAATGCCCGACGTGTAGCGATTTCTGAATGTTTTGCCCGCGAGATTTCCAATCCGTCCCTCGTTTTGCCAAAAGCCAAGGCCAATCATGTCTATCATATCTATCCGGTGCTGACTGCAAAGCGTGATACACTCCAGCGATATCTGCTTGATCAGGGCATACAGACACAGATTCATTATCCCTTGGCACCTCATCAGCAGAAGGCTTACAACGAGTGGCAGGCTTTGCATTTCCCGATTACCGAAAAGATAGCCGCCCAGGAATTGTCGATTCCTTGTAATCAGTCGATGACCGACGACGATGTTTCGAAGGTTATCGCTGCGCTAAACGCTTGGAACACTTGATTATCTGAATACTCCGAATACTCTGAAAACTCCGATTATTCCGAAAACTCCGAGCCCATCCATCCCACTACCTCTATGTTCAAATCCATCTTCCGTACCAATTGGCTGGCAACGCTGAAACTCAACATCAAGTTGCTCCCGTGGCATCAAGCCTGCCGTCTGCCCATCGTGGTGGAGGGCCCTTTGCGCATCGAGATAGGGGAGGGGGCACGTGTCATTTTGCCTGACGATGCCCCTAAGGGAACTGTCATCCTAGGCAGTCGGCATGAGACCTATAAGGCTGAGGCAGGAAAGGCGCAGTTCTCTATCTTTGGAACCTGGGAAGTAAAGGGCAGGATTCGTATCGGCTTGGACAGTTGCCTTTACATCCATCGTGGTGCCACCCTAACCACGGGACGTGATATTTTTGTTGCTCGAGACAGTCAGATAGAATGTGCCGAGCGAGTCGTCGTTGGAGACAATGTCCTGGCAGGAGAAATTTATATCTGCGACAGTGCAGGGCATAACGTTGCCCATGGAGACGCTATACAACCCATGACCAAACCCATCATAATTGGTGACGGTTGTTACTTTGGCTTTCGCTCCATGGTATTGCGCGGTGCTGTTGTCCCTCCCCATTCGGTGATAGGCAGTGGAGCGGTTTGTACTCGTGATTATTGTGCAGAACATCCCGAAGGACATCTTCTTTTGACCGGTGTTCCTGCCGAAGTCAAGGCTACCGACGTTACGCCCGATTGTCACGTTTAGCATTCATCGGTTTATGGAGGTCCCATCCTACAGATCCATCGTCAAAGGTGCCGGCATTTTCGGTGCAGCCAAGGCAGTCAATATCCTGACGGCCCTGGTACGTACGAAGTTTGCGGCTGTGCTTTTGGGAACTTCCGGTGTCGGACTGAATGCCCTTTTCAACACGGTTCAACTTTTCATGAACCAACTGCTTGGTCTCGGTCTTTCGACAGGAAGTGTCAAGACCTTGTCCGAAGCCTATTCCACCCACGACCTTGCCTTTATCGATCGGCACGTGACCCGTGTGCGCCATTGGGCTATCCTCTGCGGTGCGGCTGCTATCGTCCTCCTTGCCTTGCTTTCTCCGCTTCTCAGCCTGCTTTATTTCGACACCTTGCATTATGTCCCGCATTTCATGCTCTTGGGTGTAGGTGTGGCAGCACTTATCGTCTGCGACATCGAGCAGAGCGTGATGCGAAGTCTGCAAAGTTCCGTCCGATTGGCGTTCAGCATGCTGCTCACGGCCATCTGTGCCTTGGTCTTCACCGTTCCTTTCTATTGGTGGTTGGGCATACGAGGTGTTATCTTCGCCATCGTCTCATGTGCCGTCGCTTCTGCCTGCATCTGCTTATGGCAGGGACACAAGACACATCCCTTCCATCTCGACTGGGGGCAGTTCTCCGATTGGAGCGAATTCTGGAAGGCATCGCAGCCCATGCTTCGAACAGGTATGGCTTTTGTCATTACAGGTCTTTTCCTGCAGGGCAGCGATTTGTTCCTGCAGTCGGTGCTGGCCACCACGGCTTCATTGACGGTCGTCGGTCTCTTCAAAGCGGGCTATCAGTGCGCCTTCACCTATCCGAGCATGATCTTTTCGGGTGTTGCCAACGATTATTTCCCCCGTCTCTCGGCTGTCGCCGACGATGATATTGCAGGTCGACGCATCGTAGTGATTCGTCAGATTCGCGTCATGTTTCTCATCGCCCTTCCCGTGGTCGTCGTGATCTGGATACTTGCTCCATGGGTGATACGCATTCTGCTCAGCGAGGAATTCCTTCCTCTCGTCACGATGGTGCGTTGGTCGGTATTGGCCATCCTTTTCAAGTCCATCTATCTTCCTTTGGGCTATCTTCCCTTGGCGCTCAACAAGCGCATGCATTTCGTCATCCTTGAAGGACTGAGTTGCCTGATCAACATCACGGTGGTTCTCGTGGGTTTTTATCTGGGTGATCTCGATGGCATCGGCATAGGTATCTTTGCCGGCGGCTTCCTCGACCTCGTCCTCTACATCCTCTTCTGCCGATATCATTACAATATAATGTAACCCATCATAACCCCTCGAACCCTTCTTAACCCTCAAACCCCTCAAACCCCTTTATCCTCTATGCGCATTCTCTTCACCACAGCATGGTACCCCAACCGCAAGGATGCGGGTGATGGCGTCTTCATTCAGAAGCACGCCAGGGCTGTTGCGCGACTCAACGATGTGGCTGTGCTGATGGTGCAGACCGACGTGGCTGTCCGTGGTTTGAAGATTGAAGTTTACCCGAATGAAAGCCAGGATAAATCGGTGCATGAGGTGCTTGTCTATGTGCCCAAGACCCGCCTTGAGATACCTTTGATTACAGGCCTTTTGCGACTCTTCTGGCTCATGATGGGATATATCAAGGGGTATCGGTTCATCAAGAGGAATTATTGGCAGGGTGAACGACCCGATGTGTGTCATGTCAATGTTCTGACACGAGCGGCAGGCTTGCCCTGGCTCTTGCTCAAACTTCATCACATTCCTTATATCATCACCGAACATTGGTCACGTTATGCCCGCGAAGGAGCTTATCCCGACAGCGATATGCAGCTCCGATTGGGCCGACGGTTCGTGAAGGATGCTTCCTACGTTTGTCCCGTCAGTCTCAATCTTGAGCAGAATATGAAGAAATGGGGTTTGGAGAATCGTCATTATACGCGCATCGGCAATGTCGTCGATACCAATACGTTCGTGCCTGCTTCAAAGGTAAAGGTCGGTTCAAAGGTCACGTTCGTCCATGTGTCGTGGATGCGCGATGACTCGAAGAACATCTCAGGCATTCTTCGCACGGCAGCAAGACTGAAAGAGCAGAATCAGGATTTCCACATCGACTTCATCGGGGAGGGGAATGACAAACCGAAGCTGATGGAATATAGCAGGGAACTTGGGTTGGACGAAATGGTCTCCTTCCTTCCTGCAATGACCGGACACGATTTGGCAGAGGCACTCCAAAGGCATGATGCGCTCTTGATGTTCAGCAATTTCGAGAACCAACCCGTGTCGGTGCTCGAAGCCCTTGCGTGTGGACTTCCCGTCATTGCGACCAGGGTGGGAACCATCCCCGCAATGTTGGCGCAGAATCGCGGAATAACCGTCGAACCAGGAAACGAATCAGAGTTGCGGGAAGTCCTGGCAGCCTTTATCACAACTTGGAATCGAATGACCGATGCACAGCGCTCCGACAGAGCGCTGGCATATCAGCGCCATCAATATGTGGCCGAACGACATAGCCCCGAGGTCATCGCCCAGCAGTTCGATGTGCTCTATCGTTCCGCAGTGAACCAAACCCCTTGACCCCTCATCCTCTGTTCCCGTGGCAGCCGTCTTTGGCTGCCCTTACACCTCTCGAACCCAACCTTAGAACCCTACCTTCCCGCTAATCTCCGGATGACGAATCCACCACGTGACCAGTCTTTCGTTGCACGTCAGCAGTTTTACTCCAAGGTATTTCAATTCATTGATCCACGGCAGCGGGTAAAGTCCCAGTTGCCGCAATGCTCCGATGCATTGCAGGGCATAGTCAGTATCGTGCTGTTTCCTGATGAGCACGCGCAGCACGTCCATGCTCAGGTAGGACAATTTATATCGCATCACCGAGTCCAGGCCGTGTTCGTCGCGCCAACGGGTGAGATTGTTGAGGATGGTCATCGTGTCGTCCATCAGTTTGCGCTTGCGTGCTTCGGTGCGAGTGTTGATGCTGCTGCCCGAATGCTCATAATATAAATAGGTGTAGCCGCGCTTATAGACCACAGGCCCTGCCAGCGTGAACAGTTTGAAGATAAGTTCCTCGTCCTGGTGATAGATGCCGGGCGTGAAGCGAAGTTCGGGATGCAGGGTGAAGAGGCTACGCTTGAACAGATATCCATAGACAAGTCCTTCGATGTTATGGCTTCGCACAAAATCTACGCCCGTAGCATATTCTTGGTCGAAAGGCCAGCGTTCCATCTGATGGCTCCACGGACGCTGAGTGCCGTCTTCGAGCCGATACATTACCTGCACGCCGATGATGTCGTACTTCCCGCTTTGCATCGTGTCGATGGGCAGGACCTTGCCCTCCATCATCTTGTCGTCAGCATCGACCATGTAGATGTATTCGCCCGTTGCCTTCTCGATGGCAAGGTTGCGAGCCACGCTTTGTCCCTGGTTCTTCTGGTGGAACACTTTCACGCATAGATGCTGTTGGGCATATTCGCCGAGTAGGGCAGGAGTGTTGTCGGTCGAACCATCATCGACGACGATGACCTCCATGTCGTCAATGCCTTGTGCAATACAAGAGTCCAGGCAGGCAACGATGTATTTCTCCACGTTGTAGGCGGGAATAATGAAACTCAGCAGCATATTTCTAACTTTTAACGGTGCAAAATTACAAAAAAAATTGATTCGATGCACAAGGTTTGAACAAAAATGCTTATCTTTGCAGCGAAAAATACCTCGTTCATCGATGAAAGCCCCTTTTTTGAAGATGTTTCTCGTTTTGATTTGCTGGGTGTCGGCCCTGAGTCTGACTCCTTTGGCTGTCATGGCCCAGGAGAAGGATAAGGACACTGTGGTCGTGCAGGCTATCGATACGACGTGGATGGCCGAACTCCCGGTCATCGAACTGACCTACAACAAGGCGCGTCTCAACAGCGATACTTTCATCCCAGGCAGGATGGTATATCATAGCATCGACAGCACGCGTCAGTTCAATTGCACCATAAGGCGTCGAGGCGGTACGTCGCTACTTTTCGACAAGCCGAACTATGCGCTGAAATTCTACGACAACGATGGCAATTCGCTCGATGTGCGTTTCCTTGGTATGCGCAAGGACAACAACTGGATCCTCGACGGCATGGCGCCCGACCATTCGAAGATGCGCAATCGCGTCTCGATGGACCTTTGGCTCGACTTTTCGCATCCGTCCTATCAACAGGAGGAGAAGCCCAACGCCGTCAATGGTTATCGCGGCAAGTATGTCGAGGTCTATGCCAATGGTCAGTATATGGGCCTCTTCTGCCTGATGGAGCGCGTCGACCGAAAGCAACTCAAGGTGAAGAAGTTTGTCACCGATGAGGATGGCACCTCCCATCATCGCGGTCTTGTCTATAAGGTCATCAATGGCAAGCAGACGCGCACGCCATACTTTTATTGGAATCAGAACGCGCCTAACGACGCAAGTTCCTATTACGATGGCGTGCAGAGCGAATATCCGGACCTCCACGATGGCGAACCCTGGACATGGGATCCTTTGCGCAAGAACATCTATTACCTCGCAGGATATCGCGGAACGACATTCTACACCCTTATAGGCAAATATTTCGATTTGCCGGTCTTCTGCGACTTCATGCTGTTCCTCGACCTGCTCTATGCTTTCGACAACGTCGGCAAGAATTACTATTGCTGGTTCTACGATTATAGTTCAAATGACAAGCGTTTGGGCATCACGCCTTGGGACCTCGACGTCTCGTGGGGACGTGACGAGACAGGTGTTCGTGTCGCGGCTACTACTGAATTGGCCAACAAGACCAATTTCCACACCCGGATGTTGGAACATTACAAGGGCTATGCCGATACCTTGTCCACTCGATATGCCGAGTTGCGCGACAGCCTTTGGACCGAGCAATCGCTTCTCAGTTACTTCGACCGTTACTTCGACTTGTTTACTCGAACGGGTGCGTTCGAACGTGAGCAGAACCGATGGATAGATTCCAACTGCAAGGTGCGCGATCTAGACCTCGAGAAGGAGTATATCTATGGTTGGATTCACGATCGTCTCGCATATCTCGATTCGGTCTATGGCTATATCGCCCCCGAAGCCATCCGCAGCATTCCGGCCGATAAGAACCCAAAGCCATCTCCCTGCTACGACCTTTGGGGAAGAAGGCTTAACCCATCCACCGTCCTCCCTGCTGGACTCTTTATCCAAGGAAATCGAGTCATCAGCCACCAGCAATAAGTTGTCGGAGTTCTCTGATTACTCTGAATACTCCGATTATTCCGAATACTCCGACAACCTCCCCTCTTAACCCCTCTTAACCCTTTCTAACCCCTCCCCATGCGCATCCTTCTCTTCGGCGAATACAGCAACGTTCATCATACCCTCTGCGAGGCCTTGCGTCGCGCAGGGCATGAGGTGCTGCTCATCAGCGATGGTGACGGTTGGAAGGATTATCCGCGCGATGTGGACTTGCGTCGCACGAAGGAGGGCCCCGTCGGCTCGTTGATGTATCTGTCGAAGTTGGCGACCCTCTTGCCCAAACTGCGAGGCTATGATGTCGTTCAGATTGTCAATCCCATCTTCCTCGATGTCAAGGCTAGGTGGAACAGGTGGGTCTTCGACTACCTCAAACGTAATAACGGCATCCTGTCGGTGGGTTGCTTTGGCGACGACTACTACGTCATCAGCCGCATGCAGGACGACAAATACCTCGCCTATACCGACTTCTATGCCGCAGGCAAGGTGATCGACCATGAGGTGAATCGTCGTCGCATCGCTGCGTGGACAAAAGGCCCGAAGGCAGAATTGACACAATATGTGATGCAACACGCCGATTGCCTCGTCCCCTGTCTATACGAATACTGGAAGGTCTATGATACCCCCGAATTCCACTCCCGCCTTCGTTACATCCCTTTGCCCATCGATGTAAGCACCCCCTCTTTCCCCCGTTCCGTCTGTTGCGATGCCATCGCAACTCCCTCCCCATCTTCCCCTCTTTGTCCCCGTGACAGCCGTCCTTGGCAGCCCTCAACCCCGCCTCGCCTCCGCCTCCTCTTCGCCTCCCAGAAACTGCGCGGCCAGATGAAGGGCACCGATCAACTGGAACCTTTGTTCGATAAGCTTGCCCAGGAGTTCCCCGACATAATCGACTTGTGCAAGATTGAATCGGTTCCCTTCGAGCAGTATCAGCGTCTCGTGGCTGAGGCCGATGTTGTCGTCGATCAGCTCTACAGTTTCACCCCGGCGATGGGTGCCCTCGAAAGCATGGCGCAGGGGAAGGTGGTGATCAGTGGCTACGAGCCGGAGTATCAGCAGTTCATCGACGGTCCTTCTGAATCCGGCATCATCAACCTTCGTCCCTTCGACGATGCGCATAACTACGAGGTGCTGCGCACGACCTTGACCGACCGAAACAAAATAGCCCGACTGCAGTCGAGCAGTCAGGCTTTCGTTCGCAAGTATCACAATGCTGACGATGTGGCGCGTCAGTTCGTGGAGTTCTGGTCCTTGGCCTCTTCGTCCAAGTGATCCTCCCACAGGTAGTACCTCGTTTCCTTGACGAGCACGCCGCTCAGTACAAGGAGGCAGATGAGGTTGGGGATGGCCATCAGGGCATTGGCTGCATCGCCGAAGTTCCACACCGCTTCGAGCGCATTCGTCGCACCGAAATAGGTGCCGATGGTGATGAGTACGCGGAAGATGTATCGGCCCACCTTGCCGTACTTGCCGCAAAGGTATTCCAAGGCCTTTTCGCCATAGTAGCTCCAGCCCAGGATGGTGCTGAAGGCGAACGTGAAGATGGCGATGCTCAGCAGGACGCCTCCCACATTATAGCCGGCAAAGGCGATGGGGATTTGCTCAAACGCTTGTCGGGTCAAGGTGGCCGATGCCGACGAATCGACACCATTGTCTGCCAGGATGGTGGTGACAAGCACAAGGCCGGTGAGTGCGCAGATGATGACCGTGTCCCAGAAGACCGAGGTACTCGATACTAGCGCCTGGCGCACGGGATTCTTCGTTTTGGCGGCAGCGGCTACGATGGGTGCCGAACCCAGACCTGCCTCGTTGCTGAAAAGACCGCGGGCAATACCATAGCGCATCGAAAGCATGATGGTCGAGCCGATGAATCCGCCTGTCGCAGCCTGAGCAGAGAAGGCACTCTTCAGGATTACAGTGATGGCTTCGCCGATATACTGTCCATGGTGGATCAGCAGCACGATGCAGCCTGCTACATAGAAGACCGCCATGAACGGAACGAGGAGTTCGCAGACCTTGGCAATGCCTTTCACGCCAAAGATGACCACCGAGCCGATGAGGATGGCAAGAACGAGTCCGATCCACGTCGTGTCCCATCCGAAACTCTCTGCCGCCATGGTCGAGATGGCATTGCTCTGGATGGTGCAGCCGATGCCGAAGGTGGCAAGGAACGCAAAGAGGGCAAACAGCACGGCCAGCCACTTGCAACCCATGCCTCGCTCGATGGCGTACATGGGTCCGCCCAGCATCGAGCCTTCCTTCGTCGTGATGCGGTACTTGATCGACAGTAGGCCCTCGGCATATTTGGTGGCGATGCCGAATACACCGGTCACCCAACACCAGAAGACGGCACCCGGTCCGCCCATCGTGACAGCTGTGGCCACGCCGATGATGTTGCCCGTACCGATGGTTGCAGCTAGGCCCGTGGCAAGTGCTGCGAATTGCGAAACGTCACCCTTCGAGTTTGCATCACGCTGGAATGACAGCCTGATGGCTTTGCCGATGTAACGCTGTGGAAACTTCAGTCTGATGGTCAGGAAAATGTGTGTGCCTACAAGCAGCACGATCATGGGCCAACCCCACAGATAACCGTTGATGGTAGTAAGTATCTCGTTCATACAAAAAACGCAATTTCGCAAATGCGTGATAAATAGAAAAAGAAAAACGCCGCAAAGATAACTGATTTTTGTCAAATTACCAATTTTTTGACCGAATATTTAGCAAAAGATGACTGTTTTCGTCCTTTTAGGTCCCACTGCTGTCGGAAAAACGGCTCTCAGCTTGCAAATGGCTGAGATGTTGGGTGTGCCCATCATCAATTGTGACTCGCGGCAGATCTATCGTGAGATACCGATATGCACAGCAGCACCTACGGCCCAGGAGCAGGCGCGGGTGCAGCATTTCTTTGTCGGAACCCATGGCTTGGAAGATACCTATAGTGCAGCCCAGTACGAGACGGACGTCATGCGCCTCTTCGCATCATCCCCCAGGGACTATCTGCTTTCTGGCGGCTCGATGATGTATATCGATGCTGTGACGAAGGGCATCGACGACATGCCGCAGGCCGACCCTGCCATTCGCGCCATGTTGCGTGAACGTCTTGCCGCTGAAGGTCTCGCTCCCTTGCTCGACGAGTTGCGCCTGGTTGACCCCGCTTATTACGAGGCCGTCGATCGTCGCAACCCCCAGCGTGTCATCCACGGTTTGGAGATGTGCCTCACCACGGGGCGTCCCTTCAGCACGTTTCGCAAAGGCGAGCCCAAGCAGCGTCCTTTCCACATCGTCAAGATTGGTCTTCGCCGTGATCGCGAAGAACTCTATCGCCGCATCGACCAACGCGTTGAGCAGATGCTTGCCCAAGGTCTCGAAGCTGAGACGCGCGCCGTCTATGAACGTTTCCAGCAGGACATTGACCGCCAGTTTGCCTCTGTCATCCGCAATCCCGGGCCTACTCAGGCGCAGCCCATCCCCAACCTCCTGCCTGCTTCGCTCAACACCGTCGGGCTGAAGGAGATGCTGCTTCACTATGCCGGCATCTATTCCCTTGACCAGGCCGTGGAGCGCATCCAGCACAATTCGCGCATCTACAGCAAGAAGCAGATGACCTGGTTCCAGCGCGACCCTGCCATCCGCTGGTTCCACCCCGACGAGGCCGACGAGGTGCTGCGTTATGTGATGAGCATGAAAAAGTGATTAAAGACGAACTGATATTTCCGTTTGGATAAAATAAGAGGGCGTGCCGGAAGTCATTCGTTGGCTTCGGCACGCCCTCAATAATATAACTGCTCAGGATTAGGCGAGGTATGGCATCATTCGCTTAAATCCCTCAGTCATCCTCCGGGAAATACTCATAATAGATATCTGCAATCGTATCGGCAAATCCCCATCCACAAGGCGAGGCCCATTCTACACACTGCTTCAGACGGGGCTTGAAATGCTCCAGCAAATTGTTCTTGGCAATAAACTCCATGGTCTTTTCGAAGTTGTTTTCCACAGAAGTGTAATACTGCTCCCACATGTCGCCATAGTCGAAAGTAAACTGACAAGCATTTTCCACATAGCAAAGCATCAGGTCTGCCAGTTTATCTGCCGAAGGTTTCAGTTTCTTATAGTCAGAGACTGCCTTGCGACATACCGAGAATTGCAATTTTGCCGTTTTAGTTTTTTTGGAGGGATAGAATTCTTCGGTGATGATCTTTTTATACTCTTCCAGCTTCCCATCCTCGTCCGGATTAGCATAGAATTCCAGATACTCCTTCGCTTCTTTGCGGGCATCATACATCGCCAGCACCATGTCGATGATTTCCTCCTTCGACATGGTCATAAGCACTTTCTTTACGGTTGTTTTTGACATATTGTTCTTATTTTTGTGTATTCACGTTCCTTCCAATTCTTGCAGAAATTTCATCTATTGTGCCCCAATCATGGCATATCTCCATGATAATTCCTCTAAGTTGCTATTTTGTGTATATTGTTCATTTTGTAAATGGACGATCATTAAGCATAAGGGAATGCAGCTTATGAATAGATAAAGCTAGAATATCGATTTAATATAGTTCAACAATTCTTCATTATTGCAGTTCGGCACTTCGAGACTCTTGCCTCCAGAGAAACCATGTTCGAATAGAACAGACTCATTGAGATCTGAGCCTGCATATTCTTCTAATAATTCCAGCTTGTAGGTCCTGTCGTTAGGTGCGATTTCAACCCAAAAATCCTTGTCCTCACGTTTGCAGTTCTCGGCAGTAACCACCATTTTGAAACGAACTTTACGTTCGTCGGACATGAATAGATACACTATATCTCCGATGGCAAAGCGGGCTCTTCCCATTCTCCAACTGATGAATCCTAGACAATGGATGGCATCAGCATGTCTGCACCTTTTTCTGTTGGCAAAGGCAAGCCATGTGCGATTTAGTAACATAGTATTGTAGATATTTAATACAGAATATTTGCTCGATTGGCGTCTTAAATTGATTTTTCTTGGGCATTAGGATGTATTAATCCTTTTAAAACATTAATTATTTTTTCCTTCTCTCCACTACTTGTTGTAGAAAGGCGAAGTAGCGGCAATCCATATACTTCGAGGATATGATTCTTCATTTCATCACGTCTATGCTGGTCAGTAACTTCATTGTGATAATTATAACCGTCAGTTTCAATTGCCAGTATAGGTTTTTTTGTAACGTGATTAATTACAAGGAAGTCAATATGCGTTGCAAAGTGAGATATATATTTGCGTTCCTCATCATTGAGCAGCGACCAATCTTTTATAATTGACCTTATTGGAGTGTGGCACAAAATTCCTAAATGTGAAAAATCGGGGTATTCACTAAGAATATTCTCAACTAATGAGAAGGTTAGATTTTCGGAGTCATATTCTGAAATTTGTCGGTGCCCAGCAAGAAATGCGATTCTTTCTTTTGTATAATGGGTATAAAGGTAATCGAAAATAGAATTAATTTTACTCTCCGTAACGGAGAAATTGTTGTAGGCTATATAGTCTAATAACTCAACAATATTACCTTTTCGTTCTTGTTTGTTACCCGATACTACTAGAAAGAAACGTTTCTTTGCTCTAGATATTGCAACATTCAATAAGTTGGGATCGTCAACGAACTCTGATATTTCATCATCTACGACACTCATAATGATGGTGTCCTTTTCTCGGCCTTGATACTTATGAATTGTAGCTGTCTCAATTAAAGGCAACTGACGATTAAACTCGTTTACTTGTTCGTTGTAAGGAGTGATGACACCTATATCCATCTCTTCTTTCAACGTTGGTATGATTTCCTGCCGAACCACATCAATCTCTCTTTGGTTGTAATGTCCACGAGTATGGTGCCCAGGAACAGTTTTTACAGCCATCAATACATTATCTTCATCGTTGTCTTTAGTCATAATTAACAAATTCCCACCATAGAAACGCTGGTTACAGAAGTTGATTATCTTGGGATGACAACGATAATGCTCTCTAAGCAGGGTCTGTTTAACGTTTGGTATGATAGTACAAACTGATTGTAGGAAACTATATTCAGCACAATTATAACCTTGCGACACTTTGTATTCGTCAAAGATAGTATTCAGTTTTATTATGTCTTCTTTCGTGACCACATTTGGTAGTTGAAGCGTGTCGCCTACTATTACAGCGTTTTTGGCGCAAGTTAGTGCTAGTGCGCCAGTTTCGATTGAAACTTGCGATGCTTCGTCCATAATGAGATAGTCATAAATCATATCAGGAATGGCTGTTCTTGCAGAAAATGTTGTACTAAGAACGACAGGATATTGTGCTACAAGTTCATCGGCAAAAAGGTTTAACTCCTTCACTTCGGTAAAAACCATGCGTTGTTTTTTATTGTATTTGTTATAGAGTGCGCCTTTCAAGACCGCCATCGATTTTTCTGCAAGATTAGATATCAATACCTTTGAGTCAATGGACGCAAGAAGGCTTGTATAATAATCAATTTGGGCAGTTAATTCTTTAAGCCGGGAGATATAATACAAAGCCTGGAGTTCCAAAGTGGTTTGCTGAATATTGTTCTCGTCTAAGCGTGATTTGATGCCGAATACATATTTTCTTATGAAATACATCCATCCCCACTTTATACGGTTCAAGAATCTTCTGAAGAAGCTTGATGACGCACCAATAGTGTTTTCAGTGTATGCTTGATAACGAAGCCAAAGTTCCAGTAGACGTTTAGCTTTAATTTTTCTTTTGAGAGAATACGAACCTTCGGCTATATTATTGTCCTGTTTGAAATGTTCCCATTCAAGCATTATTGTCTTCAATTCTTGCTTTGCAGATGCAAGACCCTCTTGCAACTCAAATGCTCTTCGTGATTGTTTGAGCATATCGGCCACAGATCGTTTCAATTGAAATGCATCAGTCATTGACAAATTCCATGTCTGAATGTCATTAGGAATGGATGGCTGAGTCTTTATAAACTCTTCCTTGTTCTCTCTTTTCCCGAGTGGAGCAATAATAAAGCTTAGACCATGCTTTTGCAGTTTTTCCAAAACGTTTCTTGTCGCAGAATTGTTGTTGGAAACCACTATTACTGATTTGCCTTGCACTAAAATGTTGGCAATGATATTCAAAATAGTTTGTGTTTTGCCTGTCCCTGGTGGCCCTTGAATTACGCTGATTTGGTTTTCAAAAGCAGTAGTAACAGCTTTCTCTTGACTGGAGTTACATCCAAAAGGAAAGATTAGGTTAGCGACACGATGTTTCTTGACTTGGTATTTTCTCGGATTGAGATATGGAGCAGCCGCTAACTCCTTATCTATAAAGTCTATCTTTTCATAGAGCGAAGATAGAATGCCACTATGCTCTTCGTCTTTCCCAATTTCGTTAACCAGTGCTATGCGCTTAAGGTACTCGAATGCATTTTTGGCAATATCATTCTCCAGACAAGATTCTGTCACTTGTATACTGCCGTGAAGATAATCTTGAACATACCCATTATTAAATGTAATACGCCAATGTGTTTGCGCTCCCTGTTGAAATGAGTGTATATCTTCAATGTTGTGCTGTTCCTTTCCGCCGACGTAAACTTTACAATGCATATAGTCATGCCATACGGCATCTTTCAGCCATACAACGTCATTATGCTTATAATGGTAAGTTTTCGGAGACGATTTGAATTTCACTTCATACTCGCCATTATCATGCATCTGAAACAGCTCTATTTGCAATGCTTTAGGCTGCCCTTTTATAATTATAAAAGATTTAGGCATTTGAAACTCGTTATTTGTCTGTAAGTCAGCAATTCCCCAATATGGATGATTCCTAAACATAATAAGGCAAAGAAAAACTTATTATAGGCCTTTTCTTAATCTTTGTCAATGCTTATCTGGAGTTTTTCTTCATTTTACCAAATAATCATATCTGTTTTTTGATAGAATGCTCATTCAACAAGAAAAAAGTTGGCTGAGGCTCATTATTTTTCTTGATTCAACCGATTGCATAGATTGCTCAACTGATATGGTTGCCTATGCGTTTATTCTCCGCTTTATTCATCGTTGTTCTTGTTTATCAGATTGACCACAACCTTCTCCATGACATCCTAGTAAGCCGCTCGTAATCGTAGTTGTCGAGGGTGTCAAGCGCATATGTGTAGTCTGTCACCACCTCGAACAAAGCATTGGTCTCGTCGTTGGATAACAATGGCTGGCTCTGTATGGTACGTCCAAGCATACCGACCAGTTGGCGCAACTCGACAATCTGCTCCTTGCGAATACGCTCATTGACGGCATAGCCTTTGATGAGATACTGCTTTAAGACATTGTTAGCCCATTGACGGAAACGAGTGGCATTTTTGCTGTTAACACGGTAGCCGACAGAAAGAATAGCATCGAGATTATAATACTTTGTGCTATAAGATTGTTTCCCGTCATTACCCATGTGTTCCAAAATGGAACATGTGCCATTCTCGTCAAGCTCTTCGGATGCATAGATATTCTTCAAGTGTTTGGTTATAGCAGGGCGTTTTGTGCCAAACAACTCGGCAATTTGTTGCTGAGTCAGCCACACAGTATCGTTCTCCATTCGGACATCCACCTTCGTCTGTCCGTCTTCTGTCTGATATATGATGATTTGATTATTCGACTCCATAACCTAATGAATTTAAGTCTCCTTCAGCAGTAATTTGCTTTCTTCACAACAAGTTTCCTTGCACAGCTTCGCCAAGGCCCGTCACATGGCAAGTCGGAACCGATATGGGCAGAAGGGTGTGAGATGATAGGTCTTCATTCGCGAGCAAATATACACATTTTTTTGATAGAATGCTCATTCAACGAGAAAAAAGTTTGCTGAGGCTCATTATTTTTCTTGATTCAACCGATTGCATTGATTGCAACCGACCGCATCTGCGCGTTGTAGTTCCGTCAGCTGGTGTTCAAGCCCATCTTCCGCTTCCTCGTAGCCCAAGGCTGATGCTGGTCACGGCCCAAGGTCACTTCAGTGTCGAGCAGCCGAATTGGGGCAGCTCCTACAATGAGAATTGACAATGGCAGTTTCTTCTTTCGTGTATTCCAATTTCAGCGCCCAATTCGCTATACGAATAGCAAAAAGCAATGTTAAGACACGATTTTTTATGTTGAACAACATATTTCTGTGAAAAAGTGCATTTGTGCAACCGATTTCGCAACAAAAAAGTTTCAGAAAAATTTGGAATCGGTGAAAAAAAGCCGTATCTTTGCAGCACCTTAAATAAACAACCATAACACAATACCTTAAATAACGCAACAAAAGTAGTTTCTTTGGGACCTTAAATCTAATACCAGAAAAACAGGATAAAAGACATTAAAGCAAATCTGAGTCACCTGTCAGTCATTGACAGGTGATTTAGTTTTTTATAGCACCTTACAGTTAATAAGGGATTCTAAGGGATTTTAAAGGATTCTAAGGGATTTTTAGGGACGTATGTTATTTGGCCCCCTTTCTCTACATGCGCTTCTCTCGGACGTGACCGAACGGAAACAAAGTAATGTCCCCAAATATCCCTTAATCTCCCCAAATATCCCTTAATATCCCTTAAGTTTCGCATTGGCGAAACTTGAGTAATTAATTATTAATTGTTAATTATCCCGCATTTTATTTTGATTTTTCAAGGATATTCTGTATCTTTGCACCCGATAATCCAAGATAATCGATGAAAATCTCTGTCGTAACATCCTCCTACAATAGTGCTGGCACATTACGCAGCACCATTGAGGGCGTGTTGGCTCAGGACTACGACGACTACGAACTGATCATTCAGGACGGGGGCAGCACCGATGGCACCTTGGCGCTCATCGAGGAGTACGCTTCCCGTTTGGGCGACCGGTTGAAGCTCGAGAGTTGTCCCGACAAGGGAATCTACGATGGGTTCAATCGCGGATGTCGTCGTGCTACGGGCGATGTTGTCGGCATCCTCAACAGCGACGACTTCTTCACCCGCAACGATATCTTGTCCACCATAGCGCGCACCTTTGCCCAGCATCCCGACGTCGATGCCGTATATGCCGACGTGCACTACGTTTCGCCCAAGGATCCTACGCGAATCGTGCGCTATTATAGCAGCAAGAAGTTTACGCCCGAGCGAATGCGGATGGGCTATATCCCTGCTCACCCTACTTTCTACCTGCGACGCGAATGTTTGGACAAATTCGGCTATTACGATCTCGATTATAAAGTGGCAGCCGACTTCGAGTTTCTCCTGCGTCTCATCTATCTCAATCGCATCAAGACCTTCTATGTCGAGGAGGATTGGGTGACGATGCGCATCGGTGGAGCAACGACCAAAGGCTTGCAGAGTCGTTATCGAATCATGAAAGACCATATCCGCGCCTTTCACAAACACGGCATACCATTCAACCCCTTCATCTACTTCTGGCGTTATGTTGAGAAGTTGAGGGAATTCAGATAAAGACTTATGAAAAACTTTTTGAAATCATTCTCACTCGGAATTGTTCTTATGAGTGCCTCGACGCTGTTGGCTCAGCCGGCAGGCGGTTTTGGCGGCTTTCAGCAGCAAGCCGAATTGGAAACTTCCCAGGTTTGGAAAGACGTGAATTATGCTGGCGATGACCAGGCTTTTCACACTTGCGACATCTATCTGCCCAAGGTGGAGAAGGATGCCTATCCCGTAGTGGTGCACATCTACGGAAGTGCGTGGTTCTCCAACAGCAGCAAGGGCGCTGCCGACTTGGGCACCATCGTGAAGGCGCTGCTCGATGCAGGTTATGCAGTGGTTTGCCCCAATCACCGTTCCAGCGGCGATGCGCAGTGGCCTGCACAGATCAACGACATCAAGGCTGTCATCCGTTTCATACGCGGTGAGGCGGCAAACTATAAGTTCGACACTTCCTTCATCGCCACCTCGGGCTTCTCCTCGGGCGGACATCTTTCTTCCATGTGCGGAACCACCAATGGTGTGAAGGTTGCCGAAGTGGGGAAGGAGACCATCGATATCGAAGGCGCTGTGGGCAACTACACCCACGAGAGCAGTCTTGTCAACGCGTCCTGCGACTGGTCGGGTCCTGTCGATCTCACCGACATGGAGTGCGGCGAGCATATGACTTTCGGACCTTCCAGCCCTGAGGATATTCTCTTGGGTGGCACCAAGTTGGCCGACGAGCCCGACAAGTATATTGGTTTGAGCGCAACGCATTATGTCGATCCGACCGATGTGCCGATTATCATCTTCCATGGCGAAAAGGACAATGTGGTGCCCTGCTGCCAGGGCATGAAGTTCTATACAGTGCTCCAGGATGCAGGTGTAAAGAGCGAGGCGACATTTGTGCCCGAAGGTGGTCACGGCATGGGCATGTATTCGGCTGAGAACCTGCAGAAGATGGTGGACTTCCTCGATGGCGTTCGCTTAGGCAAATGAGATATTATCTGAATCTTTAATACTATATGTGTAACCGTTTTTATTAATCTGCAAAATGAAGGATTTCAATTACTATGCGCCGACCGAAGTGGTTTTCGGCAAGGAATCAGAGGAGCAGGTGGCTCAACTGGTAAAGAAGTATGGTGGCACCAAGGTGCTGGTTCATTACGGTGGCAAGAGTGCGGTGCGCTCGGGATTGCTCGACAAGGTATGCAACCTCCTTCGCGAGGGCGGCATCGAAGTGTTTACCTTGGGTGGCGTTGTTCCCAATCCGCGTCTTTCGCTGGCTAAGCAGGGCATTGAGCTCTGCCGAAAGGAGGGTGTCGACTTCATCCTGGCTGTGGGTGGCGGCAGCGTCATCGACAGTGCAAAGTGTATCGCCTACGGCGTCAGGTTCGACGGCGATGTGTGGGACATCTATCTTGGCAAGGCAGAACCCCAATCCATGCTTCCCGTAGCGTCGGTACTCACTATCCCTGCTGCGGGCAGTGAGATGAGCGAGGCAAGCGTCATCACCAATGAGGATGGCGACGTCAAACTTGGTTATTCCAACAACATGTCACGTCCCAAGTTCGCCATCATGAATCCATGTCGCACCTTCACCTTGCCGCCCTATCAGACGGCAGCAGGTGTCACCGATATGATGATGCACACCATGGAGCGCTATTTCACCATCGACGACGATATGGACCTCACCACCGATTTGGCGGAGGCTGTGCTGCGTCGCATGAAGGTTGCCATCTTTGATGTGCTCAAGAACCCCGAGGACTATCGTCAGCGTGCCCAGATCATGTGGGGCGGCAGCGTGGCTCACAACGGACTGACAGGCTGCGGCGTGAGTGACGATTGGGCTACTCATCAGTTGGAACACGAACTGAGTGGTATGTTCGACGTGACGCATGGAGCAGGTCTTGCCGCCATCTGGCCCAGTTGGGCACGCTATGTGATGCATCAGAATCTCAGTCGTTTCGTGCGCTTTGCAGTGAATGTGATGGATGTGCCCAACGACTTCTCCGACCCCGAGGCTACGGCATTGAAGGGCATCGAGGCCATGGAGTGTTTCTACCACGCCATCGGAATGCCCATCAACATCCGCGAACTCATTGGCCGAGAGATCACCGATGACGAGATCCGCGAGATGACGCGCAAGTGCAGCCGCGACTACACCGCCACCTGCGGTTGTCTGAAGGTGCTTACGCCCACCGATATGGAAGCCATTTATCGAATGGCTCGCGGATAATCAGCATAAAAATAGCCAGTACCAATGTCGATAAGCTTGGTACTGGCTTTTTTCTTGGAATCGTGATTGCTTAGATATTCATGGCACTAACTATTGTGATGCCAAAGACGAAGATTGGGTAGATGACCAGGAAGATGATGGTCAGCCAGCCGCAAAACTTCATGATGGAGTGGAGGTCTTCGGCAGAGGCTTCGAAGTCTGAGTTCGTGCCTGCACGGAGTGCCTTGCGGGTGTGATCGATGAGCTTGAAGCCTTTGACGATGGGATAGACATAAAGTACTCCAAACACCAGATAGAGCAAGCCCATGCACAGCATGATCAATGGCGACATATCAGGGTTCTCCACCGGGAAGAAACTGCTCATGGCGAGCATCACAATGGCAATGATTACAAGAATACCCATTCCGACACAAGACAAGATGACAAAGAACTGTATCCATTTCATCGATGAAAGCAGCGATTCCTTCATCTTGGGTGAAACACGCAGATGTGATTCGGGTGTCTGATTAACCTCTCCCTGAGAGGTGATGTTGTTTTCTTCCATAATGTATTGTTTTGTTAATAATATTAATGATTAATCTTTTAAGCAACCGATAGGAACTACTAGTACGCCATCAGGCCGTTGGTAAGCAAATTCACCGCCCGTCAGTACCATCATAAATGTAGGCTTACCCATCTTTGCTTCATCGACTTTACAAGCTAATTCTTTCAAATGCTCTGCAGCCTCATCAATTTGCTTGTTCCCGAGTTTAACTTCTATTGCTGCCCAACGGCCGTCATTCAGAGCTACTATCATATCGCTCTCAAGTCCAGATTTGTCACGATAATGGAAAACTTCTCCATCATTCGCTTGTGCGTAAATGCGCATATCCCTTGTACAAAGAGATTCAAACAAGAAGCCAAAAGTATTAAAATCCTCCAAGAGACCTTTGGGTGTGGTTCTCAGAACAGCCGATGCTATAGAAGGATCTGTGAACTGACGTTTGGAGGCAGTACGAATAGCGGTCTTAGATCGCATTGAAGGTGACCACGCTGGCTGATCTTCTACAACAAAGATTCTCCGTAAAGCATTCATATATACGTCCAGTGTTGGTGCAGTAATACCTTTTTCGTCGCCTTCCAAATCTTTCATGATAGTCACGTTGCTTGCCATTGTCGAAATGTTACGCGCCAAAGAACGCAGCAGCAACTGTACTCGTTTTGGATTTTTATCTACACCATCGACGCGGGAGATGTCCTGATGAATAATGGCTTCCACATAATCCTTGGCCAATTCCAAAGCGTCGTTCCCTTTTATTTTTACTGATGCAGGCCATCCACCACGGCAAATGGCAAACGCAATCTGCTCAATGCTGAGATTTGAAGTTGCTATTGAAATGGGTTTGCCTTCAAATAAATCGCGCAAAGAAATGGCTCCGTTGGACTCTTGAGATTCATATAGACTCATTGTATGCATCCTTAGACGAGAGATTCGTCCTGTGCCAGTGTGCATAGTAGAATTGTCAAGGGGAACGGCTGATCCAGTCAAGATAAATTGACCCATTTCTTGTCGTTGGTCAACTGCAAATCTTACGGCATCCCACAATACTGGTGCCATTTGCCATTCATCAATCAAATGTGGGACTTCTCCCTCTAAGAGTATTGAAGGTTTGACGTCGGCCGCCTTCAAATAAGCAGATCCGCGATCAGGGTCTTGCATGAAGATAATGCTTTTGGAAGCTACTGTTGCCGTAGCGGTTTTTCCACACCATTTAGGACCAGTTATCAGTACTGCGCCTGTATGCCTTAACTTCTTTGAAAGCAAATTATCGCAAATTCTTGGTAAATAATTCTTTACTTCCATAAATTACTATTCATTTTGTGCGCAAATATACTCAAACTTTAAGAAATGGTCAAGAAAAACTTTAAGAAATGGCCAAGAAAAACTTTAAGAAATGGCGAAAATCACTTTTCGTAAAGGCGACATTGCAATTAAAGATTTTGAAAGGGAGATTATTATTGAGTTTTATTTCTCAAAAGTCTTGGCAACCGTCTTGAGCAGTTCGCGGATGGGAAGATGCTGCGGGCAGACCTTCTCGCACTTGCCGCACTGGATGCACTCCGAAGCCTTGCCGCGTTCACCGCCAGTGAGGACGGAATTGTAATAGAATGTCGTGTTCCAGTTGTGGAAGGTGTCGTGCTGGTTCTTGGCCGCGAAGAGATCAGGAATGACGATTCCCTTGGGACAGGTGCTCTCCTCGATGCAGTAGCGACAGGATGTGCAGGGGATGAGGTTCTGTGCGTTGATGATGTCGCACACCTTGCGCACCGCCTTCATCTCGCGTTCGTCGAGGGGCTTGAAGTCCTGCATGGTTCGGATGTTGTCCTCCATCTGCTGCAAGTTGCTCATGCCCGACAGCACCATGGTCATCATGGGGAAGCTGCCGGCAAAACGCATCGCGTAACTGGCGTTTGAGCCGCCGTGCAGGTCGCGCAGGATCTGATTGGCTCGGGAGGGAAGGTTCACCAGGCTGCCGCCCTTCACGGGCTCCATCACGATGACGGGCTTCTGGTGTTTGGCGCAGACCTCATACACCTTGCGGCTCTCCACGGTGTCGGTCTCGTAGTCGGCGTAGTTGAACTGAATCTGTACCACCTCCACCTCGGGATGCTCGGTGAGGATCATGTCGAGCACCTCGTGCTTGTCGTGGAAGGAGAGGCCGAAATGACGTATCTTGCCTTCCTCCTTCAGTTGCCACGCGGTCTCGTAAGCCTTGCACTGCTTGAACTTCAGGTAGTTGTTGCGGTCCTGTGCGTGCATAAGGTAGAAGTCGAAGTAATCGACCTTGCACCACGCCAGCTGCTGCTCGAAGAAGGGACGGATGTCCTCCTGCTTGTGGAAGTAGGGGTCGGTGAGCTTGTTGGTCAGTAGGAACTGGCTGCGGTCGTAGCGCGAAGAGACGCAGTCGGCAATGGTCGTCTCCGACTTGCCGCCATGATAACCATGCGCCGTGTCGAAATAGTTGAATCCGGCAGCGATGAAGGCATCAGCCATACGGCAGAACTCTTCGTAGTCGATGCCACCACCTTTCAGCTCAGGCAGTCGCATACAGCCGAATCCGAAGTTGCCGTGTATTTCGGGAAAGAAGGGGTTGGGGAACATAATTTATTTCTTCAAAATAAACTTGATGAGAAGATAGCCCCCGACTACTTGCAGCAACATGCCGGGGATGCCGATGCGGAAATCCCGGAAACCGAGGGCGAGGGAGCCGAGCATCAGCGACTCGATGAGTGAGCCGACAACTTGATAGAGCAATACCACAGCAAGGAGCAGCGGAATGCTGACAGCCTGATAGCGACGGGCGATGAACGATGCAGCCAGTGCCAGAAGCACCGACTTCGTCATGATGCCGGGGAGCAATGCCACGGGAGGCATTCCGAACAAGGCAGAGTTAACCAATGGTGAAAGCAATGCCGTAGCGAGTCCAACCTGCCAGCCGTACTTATATGCCCCGATGAGGGTGAAGAAGTAGATGGGGAGCAGGATGAGACCACCTTGTGGAACGAGGTGGCATAACTGAGGAAGCACGATGTTTCCTACAATAAACAAAGCAGCAAAGAGATAGCTGCGACTCTCGCGATAGGTCAGCGAGTAGAGGGGGATGGATGAGTTCATAAAAGGGTTTGAAGGGTTTGAGAGTTTGAGGGGTTTGAGTTTATTCTTTTCGAAATTCCGATATTCCCGAAATCCCGCCAAAAAAATTACGAAATTTTCTGCATCTCCGCGAAATGCTCACGCAGCAGAGTTTCCACTTCTGCGGCATTTCGGGCGGGGGCAACGATGCGCTCTAAGGGACAACGGTTGTCGCCTTCGGGAATGACGATGTGATCGACGAGTTGTCCGTAGCGATAGGCAATGCCTGCTTTGTCGAGCAAAGGCAGCGCCAATCGGCTCATCACCTCGGCATAGGCTTCGACCACGCCGCCCTGCACAATCAGTCCGGCAGCCGCCTTGCCTATCACCTTGTCGGCAATCACGGCACCACGCAGACGTTCCGCGTCGTGGTCGAGCAGCCATACGAGGTCACGCACACCTTTTTTATTATAGGTGGTCACCTCGCCTGTCTTTGCCTTGACCACAAGCGAGCACTCCTGCTGGTGCAAAAGGTCGATGAGATGCTGCATCGTTTTGTATTTACTTGATTATTCTGCGCAAAGGTATATACATTTTTTGGTATTTCCAAACATTTTCCAATTTTTTTGTAAAATTAAAACAGTAGCTCGTTGATGAAACGCTGAATTGAAGGCTATCCGCGTTTCAGAACTAACGCAGATTTTGGCATGTTTCTTGGGATGTTTTGTAATACTTTTTTTGAATTGTCACCCGGAAATTGCAGCTTTAGCCGTTACTAGCCGCTATTTTGCCCCTTTTTGCCCCTTTTTATCCCTTTTTTCCAGTGAACAAATAATGGCAATCGTGGCTACAAGTGCCTGTATCCACGATTTGGAGTTTTTAAAAGGGCAAAAATATGGGGTTTTTTAAACGGCGCATTTTTTAGCGCATTTTGGCGTTTTTTTTGCTGAAAAATTTGGAAAATTCAAAAATTTTTTGTAACTTTGCAACGTCAAAAGGATAACCTAAATCGAGTCAGTTACCCTCCGACACACACTGTTTCCGATATGCGAAAGACAAGTAACTTTCGCAAGCCTAA
>JAZQBS010000140.1:0-8049 GCA_045545875.1 Bacteroidales bacterium | reverse complement strand
CCTTCATCCAACCGACACACCTGGCAGACAGGAGCCGACACCATCAAGCACACCGACCACCGACACCCCACCGACACCCGACACCATCAACCCACCGACACCCCACACCATCAGCAGCGCACCCCCTTTCTCCCTCCCTTTGGATCCGATATTTTGCACCCCTATTCCTATTTGCTTGTAGGCACCTTGCATATTGCACATAAACGAAAAGCCATCACAACAAAATGACAACAAACCGACAACAAAATAAAAACGTTGTAAACGTCTTAAAAACAATATGTTAAATAGTCTTAACGGCTCGAAAATAATTGCCGAAAAATTTGGAGGGTATTGTGTTTTTCCCTTATCTTTGCACCGTCGAAAGACAAAAAACATTATTCACCATTAACAATTTATTTTTATGTCAAACTTCAATCTTACCCCCCAAGCTGCTAATCTCATCGAAGCCATCAACAAGAGCGGCGACATTGCCGAGATCGTTTCCTCACTTGACGTTTCCGACCTTTCCGAAAAGGAACAATCCGAACTTGACGCAGCGCTTGGAACCATCGACAAGCATCTGCACACGCTATTAGGCTACGCAATTGCATAGCATCAGCGCACAACCATCAGAGAGGGACGCAGCAGCGCCCCTCTTTTTTGGGCTCATAGGTCTGCAACCAGAGAAGCGGCCACACCATGCCATCCTACAATTTCCCATTGATCCGAGCGAAACGGCAGCGCATACCGGGCAGCGCATCAGGGAATGAAAGGGCGAGGATTCTTTGCCCCTCCCGTCCGTGTCCGTTCCCCACGTCCTGCAAGCCATCGGGATATTTGCCCCATAATTGCCACACAATCGACTTTCGACATTCGCCCCTATCACTGCAAGCCAATACGGACAAATGCAGCCACGCGAAAGCGTATGCACTGCCGCCGACCTGCAAATTGTCGGCCTCAGCGTTCCCGATGCCATTGCCGACACCCATACATAGCAAAGATGGATAATTCAGAGCGTAGCACAACATTACCCGTCATTTTTCTTGTCTGCCATTTGGTGATGTTCCGAAAAGTCCGTATCTTTGCCACGACATAAAATAAATTGTTATGGCAACCATTTGCCGCTCGAGGGTGTCATTTGTGAAAATGGCATCTTCTTTTTTCTGCCGATCTGCGCCGCCGACATAGCACCCAAAGGTTAAAAGAACTGAAAAACGATGCACCTATTTTGAAAACTGCCTATTATTGCATACCTTTGCATCCACTAAGCAAGCCATTTTTACGATGGCCTCAGCCTCAAAGATGGTCAAACCAACATTAACAATCGAAGAAGATGGAGATAGACAGCCTACACCTGGCACTGATAGTGCAGGGAACAATCAAGAGGGCGAAGGAGGGCAATCCGCTGGCGAAGGAGACGCTGGAACAGTGGAACCGAATGAACCAGGAGGAGGGTCTGCCTCCAATGGAGGACCAGCTCAAGGCTTGGGTGGAGCAGAACCGACCCAAACCGAGCCTATACAGGGCGAAGGACCCAGAGAGCCACACAACGATGGTGACGAGGCTGAACCATCCGATAACAGAGGAGAGCCTTCTGGACGCGATGGTGATAGCCCTTCAAGCGAACCTGGAACTGGGGTGGGAACCGAGGGAGGAGCTGGAATGGCAGCTTCCGAGCCTGAGCGGAATCCCGTACCTGCCGACACTGAAGGAACTGGAGAAGATGGACGAGGCTCAGATGAAGGAGGTGGCAGAACGGATACTGAGGGAACCGGGCAGCCCGGCACTCACACTGATGGAGTGGATGAGGGGGCAGACGGTAACCCCGACCTCTCGCCCGGAGCTGACGGAAATGACGCTGGGATGGCTCCTGAGCGAAGTGAGCGTGAGCCTCGGAAGATAAACCAAGAATGCAATTCAAACGTGTCAATCGAAAGATTTTTATCTTTTTCCTAATCCGTTGGACAATTCGTTGGACAATTTTCAACAATGGAGATTATTTCATATTATTATATACTTGATTTTCAACGTACTATAATTATATGATTGTACCCCCACTTCGGGTACCTCCATTCAAGGAGCTCTAATCAATGATTAGGGCTCCTTTCTTTATCACGAATTAATTGAGTTCTCTCTCAATCTTTGCCCGATAATAATCCACGCCCTTGAAGCCGGTGTGGAAGTCCTTAACAGATCCATCCTTGCCAACGATGACATATGACGGGATGCCTGGAAAGCCCCATTTTTGTCTCAATGACGACGCCTGGGCATTATTAAGGCGGTAATGATGGCCCTTCATCGAGACTATCATTCCATCGTACACCCTCTGCGGAGACGATTCGTCGGCAATGAACAAGAATACGACATCCTTACCCTCAAATTCTTTCTCCATGGGCTCCATATCCTTGAAGGCTTGACGGCAGGGAACGCACCAAGTGTTCCAAAAATCAATGAAAACCACTTTGCCCTTGAAATCCTTTATCAAATCTACAAATAACGAATCGCCCGTGCTTTCGCTCGCTTGATGCACATAGTAGCCGCCACGAGCTTTTTCTTCCGTGATTTTTGCAGTGATTTCGGCATTCTTGGCTTTTACATAATCTGCATAAAACGGGAAACGCATCTTTTCAATTTCAGCGATGATGGAATCTGGTACGACAGCCTGTTCGGACAACGGTTGGCAATATTCCTGCAACTTGATGAAATCTTTGAAATAACTGTCGCCCTCACCAAAAATTTCGTTTTTGAACGACTCCACATCCACAGCGCTTTTTTCAAGGTCATAGATAACGCGGCCATTCCAATAGGAGATATTATAACTGAATTTGTCAGCATAAAACATCATGACATTGTCAAGATCAAGCGTTTTGGGATAATCCAAGTAACTCTCGTCAATCACTGGCTTCTTGAATTCGGGGATTGAGTCATTGTAACTCTTGCCGTTGGCTGTGCGGTAGGCGTTTTCTATCCAGAAGCTTCCCATCGAAAGGTAATACGCCTCTTCTGATTTCACAAGGATTCTCAGATACTCTTTTGCACGTTTTGTAACTGGCATTGTGTCGATACGGGTATTGAAATCCTCAAAGAAATCCAAAACATAATCCTTGTACTCCTTCATCGTGAACCTCGATATTTTTTCCGCAGCGGACGGATAGTTGAGCAATTCCTGATTCAAACTGCGCGACACGCCCAACGACAAGGCATAGTTGATGTCAACATTCTCGCCCGAAAAATAGGGAATCAAGCGGCCATTGGGCAGTTCCCACGGCTCGTTAATCTGCTGAAAATCGAAATCCACAACCACGGTTTTTCCAGCAGAGATTAAAATATCGCTGCTGATAATCGGATTTGCCCCCAAATACACCGTCTGATGTTTTGTCGTCATCGGCACCTGGATTTCGTAGGAGTTGTCGGAGTTGATTCGACCTGAATACGAGAGTTGTTCGCCCAAAAACGGATTGAAGATAAAGACCTTCACCTCAGCGCTCATCTTCTCGCCATACGTCCGTCGGTCAAAGCCATAAATCTTGCCTCTGACAATAGCCGACTCCATTGAAAAACCGTTCGTTTCAAGGCTTTCGCCATTGTCCTTGATGTTGAGAGCATAATTGCGGACAGCATCGGGGACACCCATGCTGCATGCGCCCTCTGTTGGATTTTCGATAGTTTCCTGCGCCGATGCAGTCAGTGAGAGGAGCATCAGCAAGGCAATAATGGTTTGTTTCATTTTTGTTGCGATAATTCGTGATATATTGAATCAAGGTCATCGATGATCATATCGGGACGCGCAGATTGGAGTAGTTCGCGCGAATGATTGCCCCATGTGACCGCGCAGGTCTTGCAGCCTGCGCGGTTGCCCATCTCGATGTCAAAAGTCGTGTCGCCCACGACGAGAGTCTCGTCTGCCCGAATCTCCATCCTTTCGAGCAAGGCCAGCACCATGTCGGGAGCAGGTTTGGAAGTCAGATGGTCATCGACGGTCACCTCTGTCTCGAAATACTTGACGATGCCATTGTTCTGAAGAATCAAGTCCAGGGAATGACTGTCGCGCGAAGTGACGATGGCCATACGGATGCCGCATTGAGAAAGATGTTCCAGCATCTCTAGCACACCAGGGAACATGCGGATGTTCGGAATCTCATACTGCATAAAAAGTCCCGCATAAACTTCCACGGCCTGATGTGCCTCTTCTTCCGTCATATTTCCCAACGTCTGGAACGCCTTCCATAGTGGTCGGCCGATGGTCGCCACCATCTCCTCCTCTGTCGGCACAGGTCGCCCCAATCGCACAAAGGATTCTCGCAACGTTTCCACAATCCCTTGCGCCGTATCGGCTAAGGTGCCATCGAAATCGAATAGAATATTTTTGATCATAATAATATATTGGGAGTTATCGGGAGTTAACGGGAGTTAGTGGGAGTTAACGGACGATACCTTCGTCTTGCAGAAATTGGAGCCATAAGCAACATTTGTCCGTTAACTTCGCGCATTAGCGCTAACTCCCGCTAACTACTGTTTACTCCATTTTATTTTCATAACTGATCAGCAAGCCGATGACGGAGGAATAGCTCTTCCGCCCTTCCTCAATGCGATTGGAACGAAGATAGAAGTCGAAGATCTTGTCCTGCATATTGCCCAAGGTTTCGCTGTATAAGCTCACCCAATGCACTCTTCGTTCCAACTCAAGCAGGTGTATCTCAGGCCGAATCTTAGCGTGGATCAGATTGTACTCCTCCCTTCCCGCTTCCCGCATCGCCTGGAGCACATGATGCAGGATGGAGAGATAGCCGCTGAAACGTATCTCGGGGACGTCACTCGACGTGCAGGCAAGATATCCGTAAAAGTTTGCCTCCCCTTCGCTGGTGATGCCCAGGAGGTGCGAAAGTTCATGCGCATAGGCCGCAGCATATTCGCAAGGAAGCAGGTCGCCATTGACAATGAATTCGCCGAAGAAAGGCCCCATCGTGCCCGTAACGCCCACCTTCGACGCAAGCGGTGTCAGCAGCATGGTCTTCTCCCGCGGTTGCTCGGAGAATGGAGCATGGATACCTATCCCTTTCCCCATCTTGGCATATTGCTTCGCAACTTCCTGCCGCACCAGTGCTTCGTCGACCTTCTTAATCTCGACATACGACTCGTTGAGCTTCGTCACATAGTCGTCGGCAAAGCGCACCAAGACCGCAACGTCATAGTTCGCACGGGGCGTCGATGTACGATGATAGAAGTCCGATTGACAATAGTTCAGTCCCCACGCCCCATAGAACCACACGTAGAGCCACACCACCAGTTCCAGTTCCATCCATAATACATCGAGTTTTCGTTGCTTGTGTTTCACAATGGCATATATCGGATAAAGTAGGAGCACAAGAATACCTACGATGTAGAAAACGCCACTGACGCTGTAAGAAACCTTCGCCGACAAGGCATGCAAAACCTTGCCGACAACGGGATAAATATGCTGCGCATACAGGTCGCCCCCTCCCGGAAGGAGTTGGAACGACACAACCAAAACAAACAATATCAGCAGGATCTTTCGTCTCATCTTAGTCTTGCATAACTTCGAGCGCAAAGATACACATTATTTCCGATTTATCCAAATCCATTGGGAGTTATTCGCAAAAATATAACAAAAACCTGTTCTTAACCTTCGCAAGCACGCTGTCGCGCGACAGAATGCTTTATCCAAGCGTGGCATACCCTTTCTTGGCCAAGATTGGTTATACTCCTGCAGAAGAATGACCATTCTTGGCCAAGATTGGTCATGCGCCAATCGGCGATAGTACTCTGTCGGCCGTCAGAGTGCTTTATCCTGTCGAAGCATACCCTTTCTTGGCCAGGATTGGTTATGCGCCAATCGGCGAAAGCACTCTGTCGGCCGTCAGAGTGCTTTTTCCTGTCGAAGAATACCCTTTCTTGGCCAAGATTGGTTATGCTCCCGCAGAAGAATGACCATTTTTGGCCAGGATTGGTTATGCGCCAATCGGCGAAAACACTCTGTCGGCCGTCAGAGTGCTTTATCCTGTCGAAGCATACCCTTTCTTGGCCAAGATTGGTTATGCTCCCGCAGAAGAATGACCATTCTTGGCCAAGATTGGTCATACCTCGGTCTGACAAAGGAAAGTCGCCATTCAGGACGTTCTTTATTTGCAGTCTTAGCTTTTCAAAAAGAATATTATCGAACATTTTATGTGTCGAAAGCCATATTTTTTGGCAAAAATGACGTTTTTTTGACAAAAACTCTTTATTTTTGCAAATTGAATAGATACGTTACATACAATAACAGCCAATTAACAAAATGGAATTCAAGGTACTGAATCAGAAGATTGCCATCCCTACTGCCAATGGTGTGCTCTTCCCTCACTTCGGACGTGCGCCCGAATTAACTCTCGTAACTGTCATCGCCGGCATGGTCACCGACACTGAGGTTCTCAAAGCTCCCGAGCATGAGCATGGTGTTTTGCCGCGTTTCATCGCCGCCCACGATTGCACCGACGTCATCTGCGGAGGTCTTGGTGCAGGAGCTGTCGAATTGCTCAACCAACTCGGCATAGAAATTCATGGCGGAGCTCCCGAGCTTCCTGTTGCACAAGTCATGGAACAGTACCTCAACGGCACCCTCGTCTATGGCGACAGCACCTGCAAGCACGACGGCTGCCATCACGAACATTGATAATTCGTGATAGAAAAAATGATAATTCTTGAAAATATATAAAATATGAAGAAAAATGTCGAGACCATCTGCGTTCACGGTGGATGGAAACCCAAGAAAGGCGAACCCCAACAGTTGCCTATTTACGAGAGCACCACATTCAAGTACGAAACCAGCGACCAGATGGCACGTCTCTTCGACCTGAAGGACGACGGCTATTTCTACACCCGCCTGGCCAATCCCACCAACGACGCCGTGGCCAAGAAGATAGCGGCTCTCGAAGGCGGTGTAGGCGCCGTCCTGACCTCTTCAGGACAGGCTGCCAACTTCTACGCCATCTTCAACATCTGCGAGGCAGGCGACCACTTCGTCACCTCCAACACCATCTACGGCGGCACATTCAACCTCTTCGGCGTGACGCTCAAGAAACTCGGCATCGAGTGCACCTTCGTTTCGCCTGAGGCCAGCGAGGAAGAGATACAGGCTGCCTTCAAGCCTAACACCAAAGCCCTTTTCGGTGAAACCATCACCAACCCTGGCTGCGCTGTTCTCGACATCGAGAAATTTGCCAAGATAGCCCACAAAAACGGTGTGCCTCTTATCATCGACAATACGTTCGCCACACCTATTAACTGCCGCCCTTTCGAATGGGGCGCTGACATTGTCACCCACTCCACCACCAAGTATATGGACGGTATGGCCACTCAGGTGGGAGGTTGCGTGGTCGATAGCGGCAATTTTGACTGGCTCGCACATGCAGAGAAGTTCCCTGGCCTCTGCACGCCCGATGAGTCGTACCATGGGCTGACCTACGTGAAAGCCTTCGGTAAGATGGGCTTTACAACCAAGCTTGTAGCTCAGCTGATGCGTGACTTGGGCAGCATCCCCGCCCCTCAGAACTCCTTCCTGCTGAACCTCGGTTTGCAGACACTCCATCTGCGCATGGCCCAGCACTGCAAAAACGCACAGAAGATTGCGGAATTCCTGCACGACGAACCTAAAGTGGCATGGGTACACTACTGTGGACTCAAAGACGACAAGTACTACGAGCTGGGTCAGAAATACCTGCCCAACGGCTCGTGCGGTGTCATTGCCTTCGGACTAAAGGGAGATCGCGAAACGGCCATTAAATGGATGGACTCATTGGAAATGATCAATATCGTGACCCATGTGGCTGATGCTCGTACCTGTGTACTGCATCCTGCCAGCCATACCCACCGCCAGCTCACTGACGAACAGCTGCGTGAGGCTGGTGTTGCCCCAGACCTGATCCGTCTGAGCGTCGGCATCGAGGACGTGGAAGATATTCTCGATGACATCAAACAGGCCCTGACAAAGATTTGATTTAACAAAATGTAACTTTATCCGAAAAATAATCGGTACTTTCCTTGGAGAGTACTGATTATTTTTTTATATTTGCA
>JAZQBS010000139.1:0-10111 GCA_045545875.1 Bacteroidales bacterium | reverse complement strand
CAACGGTGGTTCAAGCATGACCTTGCGTGGTGCTTCTTCTCTCCGTGGTGGAGCTGCCATGTCTCCTTACTATGTAATCGACGGTATTCCTGGTGTAGATATCTCAATGGTTGCTCCTGACGACATCGAGAGCATCGACGTACTCCGCGACGCTACTGCTACCGCTATCTATGGTTCAAAGGCTGCCAACGGTGTGATCATCGTCACCACTAAGAGCGGCAACAAGGAGGAGAAGACCAACGTTACCTACAACGGCTATGTAGCCTTCGATAACGTGCTCAAGACTCTTGAAATGGCTTCCGCAGCCGATATCCGCGATTACGTCAAGAAGAACAATCTTGATTATGCATACGACGAAGGTGACAATGTTGACTGGCAAGATGAAGTGCTCCGCACGGGTGTCAGCCACAACCACAACGTCAGCATCAATGGTGGCAACAAGCGCACCACCTATATGGCAAGTATCAACTACCGTAATCGTGAAGGTGTAGTCGAAGGCACCTCAATGAATCGCTTGAACGTTCGTTCACTCGTCACCACCAAGATTCTGAAGGAGAAGTTACAGCTTTCAGTAGGCGTCAATGCCATGTATGCCAAGCACAAGAATGTCCCCATGGAGAACGAGGGTCGCTCGGTGCTCGATGCCATGAACTATGCTAACCCGACCTCTCCTATTCGCTTCAACGAAAAGGATGCAGCCAGCGGAAAGATAGGCGACTGGCACTTTGCTGCAGGTACTGACTCATACAACCCCGTCTCGATGATTCACGAAGATCCTCGTGAGACCATCTACAAGCGTATGCAGTTCATCGGCAAGGCAACTCTCAATATCGTCGAGGGTCTCACCTGGAGTGCCAACTTCCAGTACAACAACAACCAGTCCATCTTCAGTGCATACGACAGCCATGCCACCCAGCTCAAGATTGGCGAGGGCGTAACAGCTATCGCAGGCGAGACTTTGCATGGTGCTGCCCATCGCAACACCTACTTTGGCGACGAGATGACCTTCGAGACCTACGGCAACTGGGACAAAACCTTCAATGACATTCACAAGGTTGCAGTCATGGTCGGTTACTCTTGGGAGGAACATCACAACAATGATGGTTTTGGCCTCACCGTTCACAACTTCCATGCAGACGACCTGCTTTGGAACCAGCTCACCTATGCCGGTCAGATCGACGGCATGAGCGCCGTGGAGAGTGGAACTAAAGAGAACATCCGCAACATCTCATTCTATGGCCGTGTCTCCTACTCTTTTAACAGCCGTTATATGCTCCAGGCCACCATCCGTCGTGACGGTTCTTCCGTATTCGGCGACGGTCACCAGTGGGGCACCTTCCCCTCGGCCTCTATCGCATGGAACATCACCGAGGAGGAATGGATGAAGAATCAGAACCTCTTCACCACCCTGAAGCTTCGTCTCGGTTATGGTGTTTCGGGCAATGCCTTGGGCTTCGACACTTACACTGCCGTAGCCACCTATGGCAGCACTGGTGGTTTCAACAACTTCCAGGGTGCACCCTATGTCATCTTCGGTGCCACCAAACTGGCTAATCCAGACCTGAAGTGGGAATCCACCGGCATGTTCAATGTAGGTATTGACTACGGTTTCCTCAATGGCCGCATCAACGGCAGTGTGGAGTTCTATAACAAGAACACCAAAGACTTGATCTGGAACTACCCCGTCTCCAAATATATCTACCCATTTGATCAAATCAACGCAAACGTAGGTGAAATCAACAACATGGGCATAGAGTTCAGCATCAACGCTACACCGATTCAGACCAGAAACTTCACATGGAATACCACACTCAATCTCTCGCACAACAAGAATGAGGTGAAGAGCCTATCCAACGAACGTTTCCACACCGACAAGTTCTATCAGGGCAACCCAATGGTAGCCGGTGTATCGGCTAACGGTGACACCCAGCGTATCATCGAAGGCGAGCCTCTCGGCACATTCTGGACTTACGAATGGGCTGGTTATGACGATGGCGGAGCTTCCGTTTATTACGTGCTTGATGACAATGGCAATCGCACTGGCGAGAAGACCGCCTCACCAGACCCAGACCACGATCGCAAGATCACTGGCTGCGCCCAGCCTAAGCTCAACCTTGGTTGGAACAACACCTTCTCGTACAAGGGCTGGAGCGCAAGCTTCTTCCTCACTGGCGTATTCGGACAGGATGTTTACAACGGCCTCCGAGCTCACTATACCGCACCTGACTTCTTCTCTGGTGGCAAGAATGTCCTCAAGGAGTTCATTACCGACCGCCCCGCCACCGATACTCGCTCTAACGTCCCATCGGATCGTTACATCGAGGACGGCAGCTATGTACGTCTGCAGAACCTCACCGTCGGCTACACTTTCAAGGGTTTCGACAGCTGGTTCCAGAGTCTCAACCTCTACGTCAGCATGAATAATGTCTTTACCATTACCAGCTACAAGGGTCTTGACCCAGAAGTCAACCTTGGTGGCATTGACCCTGGTATAGATTATCGCTGGAGCACCTATCCACATACCCGTACTACGATGATTGGTGTCAAGGTTAACTTCTAATTTGAATTATGACTATGAAACTCTATAAAATTCTTTCTACCGGTGCGCTGGCACTTGCCATGACAGGCTGCACCGATCTGGATGTGGACATGGATTCTCTGTACTCAGCACAGCCTGGCACCGAATCTGCTGTCGAGGCCAACATGGCCAATATCTACTTCCAGTTCCGTGATCCATTGGGTCGTCGCTACATGGAGGCTATGACCTTATCGAGCGATGAATATACATCTGTTGCTTATTCCGGCAACTGGTATGATGGTCTTGCTTACGCTCACCCCAGCTATCACAACTTCAAGCCATCGGATGCTACCATCGATTGGATGGGTGTTTTCGGTCTCGCTGTAGTGAAGGCTAACGAAGTAATCGATTCCGATGCAGAAGCCAAATATATTGCATCAGCCCGAGCCATGCGCGCTTTCTACACATTCCTGATGATGGACAACTTCGGTGACGTTCCCATCGTTGACCAAAAGTATGCCGACGAAATCGGCTATGACATAGAGACCCGCCGTCCTCGTGCCGACGTGGCCCGTTGGCTTGAAAAGGAACTGCTTGAAGTCATTCCTCAGCTCACCACCGAGCTCAAGGGTGAGAACTATGGCAAGCCAAACAAGTACATGGCACAGGCCCTGCTCGCCAAGATCTACATCAACTGGGCAGTCTATACCGCTGCTTCTGTCGATCAGTATGACGCATCCTCCGCCACCAATGAGAAACTCGCCGACTGCATCAAGATCTGTGACGACATCATCAATAGCCATGTTTTCGAACTCGGTCCCGATGCTTACCGCTTTAAGTTCAACTACGACAACACCGAGCGCGTAGAGGCTGGCACCATTAAGGACTTTATCTACGCCATGCCTTACGACACTTATACTGCCACGGGTATGCAGTGGGGACGTTCACACGTCTATAAGGACATCAAGAACATGAACCCAAGTTATTTCGGCGAAAAACTCAACAACTCTGGTGGTGCTTATATGACCTTAACTCCTGAGTGTGTTGCTCGCTTCAACTTGCCTGGCGATGAACGCAACTTCTTACTCGCCGGACATCGCAAGACTGATGGTTCGGATGCAAACGGTGTTGTCTATGTATATGATCCTGTCACCTTGCTGCCCACCGACCAGGTGGCTAAGGATAAGGAAGGCAACGATCTCATTCTCACCAAGACCATCACCGTTACTGGCGACGTTGAGTCAAATGACGTAGGTGACAACCTTGAAGGCTGGCGTCAAGGTTATCGCTCTATGAAGTGGTTTGTCTGCGACCGCGATTATGCCAATGGTCGTCATCAATCGAACGACGTGCCCATCTTCCGTTATGCTGACGTCCTTTTGATGAAGGCTGAAGCACTTGTTCGCAGTGGACAGAGCGGTGCAGGAAGTCTCTTCAACCAGATTCGCAGCTACGTAAATGCTCCTACTATCTCAGGCGAACCCAGCTTGAACGATATCTACGAGGAGCGCGGCCGTGAGTTCTTCGACGAACTTTGGCGTCGCAACGATATGATTCGTTTCGGTCACTTTGAGGATGAATACTTCCCACAATACAAGAGCAACAGCTTTGCAAACTTCGACAAGACTCATCGTATCTTCCCAATCTCTCAGAACGATCTGAATCTTAACCCGAAGTGGGAGCAGAACCCCGGCTATTAATCTTTGATTCAATCACATTCCTTATGGCGTCTCCAGCCTCCTGCTGGAGGCGCCTGATTATTTTCCATAATGACACACAAGGCTTTTCCCCTATTGTTGGCAGGTATGCTTATGGTTGCCTGCACAGCCAATCAGAACACAAGTAAATCCAGCGAGCAAAAGGAAGATAACAACATTCAGCGTCCCATCGAAGTGGTCGTCCATCGAGGTGCCAACGATTTAGCGCCTGAAAACACTATGCCCTCTGCCGACTCTGCACTGGCTCATGGTGCCAAGTGGATCGAAGTGGATGTGCGCACGTCGAAGGATGGCGTGATGTACAACCTGCACGACGAAACCCTCGATCGCACAACTGACGGCAGCGGAAACATAGGCGAACGCACATCTGACTACATCGATCGTCTCGATGCTGGCAGTTGGTACGATGAAACACGATTCAAGGGATTACATGTACCAACCATCGAAGCAATGCTCCAAGGGCTGAAAGGCCGCGCCAACGTCTTCTTCGATGTGAAGAACTGCAACCTGCAGGAACTAGTTGACCTCGTGCGCCGCACAGACTTTGCCGACAAGTCGTTCTTTTGGTTCGCTCGCGAAGAGATGCTCCGCGAATTTGTTGGTATTGCTCCCGAAATGAAGATCAAGGTGAATGCTGCCGACACCGTTCGCCTCGAATATTGGAAGACTATCTGCACACCCTCCATCGTCGAGATTCATGCCGACAAGATTACACCCGAATTCCTCGACTATTGCCATCGCTATGCCATCAAGGTGATGGTGGGAGCACAAGGGGAAAGCCTCGACGACTACCGCACTGCCATCGAGACCGGTGCCGACATGATCAACCTCGACAAGCCCGAACTTTTCGAACAACTCATGAAATGATGACCTCAAGTCATTTACCATAGACTTAGATTTTTATCACGAATTTGCGAATTAGCGAATTAATAGTGAAGAAAATATTTGTCATTGTCAGAAATAATACTTATCTTTGCCCCCGATATTAACCCCTAACGATATGAAATACACCATCCGCATCATCGTCCTCTTTTTGCTTACCACCATCCTGTCAGCCCCCCGACTGATAGCAGCCAACCCCGTGCAGGCTCTGCTCGAGCGCATCGACAAGGGTGCATCGAAGAAGTTCGTCATCCAGAAGCAGAAATCCGACGTGGATTTCTTCGAACTCGACCAGCAAGGCAGCAAGGTTGTCGTACGTGGCAACACTTGGGTCAACATCGCATCGGGCATCAACTGGTACCTGAAGTATTATTGTGGCATCCAGCTCACTTGGAACCAGATGCATGCCTCCCTTCCTGCTGTGCTTCCAAAGGTGACTCAGAAGGAACGTCACGAAACCGACCTCACCCTGCGTTATGACTTCAACTACTGCACCTTCTCCTACTCCATGCCGTTCTGGGATTGGGACCGTTGGCAGGAGGAGATCGACTGGATGGCGCTGCATGGCATCAATATGCCGCTCGCTGCCGTCGGTGTGGAATGCGTCTGGCGCAACATCATGTTGCAGATGGGCTATTCGCAGAAGGACGTCGATGACTTCATCCCAGGTCCCTGCTTCCTCGCCTGGTGGGAGATGAATAACCTCGAAGGTTGGGGCGGTCCCAATCCCGAGTCATGGTATGTGGCACAGGAGGCTTTGCAGAAGAAGATCATTGCCCGCATGAAGGAACTCGACATCCATCCCGTACTTCCTGGATATAGCGGAATGGTGCCTAGCAAATTCATGCAGGAACAAGCCGCCGTCACTTCTGACGAGAAGGACAGCGGCGAATCATCCATCTCGAACGTGCAACTCTGGAACGGCTTCACTCGACCCGGCATCCTCATGCCCACCGACCCGCGCTTCCAGCAGTTCTCCGACCTCTTTTATGCCGAGAGTGTCCGTCTTTTCGGTAAGGCCGACTACTATTCGATGGATCCCTTCCACGAGGCAGCCAACCTGCCCGCCGACCTCGACCTCAAGGCGTGCTTCCAAGCCGTAAATGCTGCCATGAAGAAAGCCAATCCGAAGGCCAAATGGGTATGCCAGGGCTGGTCGGAGAATCCGCGTCCCGAAATGCTCGAGGCCATCACTCCGGGTGATGTCATCTTCCTCGACCTCTTCAGCGAATGTCGTCCCATGTGGGGCATGCCAAGTCTTTGGTACAAGGAGAACGGCTACGAAGAACACGACTGGTGCTTCTGCCTGCTCGAAAACTTCGGTGCCAACGTAGGCATGCACGGCCGCATGGACCAGTTGCTCAATAATTTCTACCTCACAAAGACACATCCCAAGGCCAAGCATCTTGTGGGCATCGGACTCACGATGGAAGGTTCAGAGACCAATCCCGTGATGTACGAACTGATGTGCGAACTGCCTTGGCGTCCTGAAAAGTTTACCAAGGAAGAGTGGCTCAAGGGATATGTCAAGGCACGCTATGGCTTAGAAGAAGGCAGTCCGATTGCCGACGACGTAAAAGCAAATGCAACGCCCGTGCTCAACGATGTATGGAACATCCTTGCCCGTGGCATCTACAACTGCCCCGTAGGCAATAACCAGCAAGGTCCTCACGAGTCAATCTTCTGCTCTCGTCCTTCACTCGACTGCTTCCAGTCATCGTCGTGGAGCAAGATGACCAATTATTACGACCCCACCACCACCGAAGACGCTGCCCGTCGCATGCTCACTGTGGCTGATCAACTGAAAGGCAACAACAACTTCGAATACGACCTCGTCGATCTTGTGCGTCAAGCCATTGCCGACCGTGCCCGCATTGTCTATAACTATGCCGTCGCCGACTTCAAGAGTTTCGACAAGAAAAACTTCAAGAACCACACCGAAGAGTTCCTTCGTCTCCTGCTTTTGCAGGACAAGTTGCTCGGCACACGTTCGGAGTTCCGCGTTGGGCGTTGGACCGAACAGGCCAAGAGCCGTGGCATCAACCAAGCTGAAAAAGATCAATATGAATGGAACGCGCGCGTGCAAATCACCACTTGGGGCAACGAATACTGCGCCAATACGGGTGGACTTCGTGACTATGCCCACAAGGAATGGCAGGGCATCCTCAAGGACTTCTACTATCCTCGTTGGGTGAAATACTTCCAGGTGCTGCAAGACGAACTGGATGGCAAACTTCCCGTCCTCCCCGTCGGCAATTCGTCGTGGCTCAAGAACAGCCAGGACAATCCGGCATTGACCATCAACTGGTACACCATTGAAGAACCCTGGACGCTCGACCACACTCCCTACAGCGCCACTCCCGAAGGTGATCCCGTCGAAACAGCCAAGGAAGTGTTCAGCAAGGCTTTCGCCAAGTGAAACGCGTCTGATTGAAAGGGGGGCGCAATTTTGGAATAACGGAATTACGGTATTCCGGCATTCCGGTATCTCGTTATAATGGAACAACGAAATAACGCCTCAACGACATTCCGTCCCAACCATAATCAATAATGAAAAAGAATAGATTGCCGCTGCTATCCCTGCTGCTGCTCCTTGTCCCAACTGTTGCCAATGCTTGGGATCAAGGGCCTGCTTTGGGCACCTACGTTGATCCAAGAATTGGCTCGGAAGGATTGGGACGCGTCGTGGTGGGTCCCTCCTGCCCCTTCGGTATGGTCAAGCCATCGCCCGACTGCACTGTCAGGCCCAACAGCGGCTGGCTGCCGATGCCTGCACCTGTCAATGGATTCAGTCAGACGCACGTCAGTGGCACAGGCGGCGGTCCCAAGTATGGCAACGTGCTTATCCAGCCCTTCTGTTCGGGGATGGACCGAATCAGTCATCCGACATTGCGCAAAGACGAGGACATACTCTTAGCTTACTATGGAACTACGTTCGAGAACGGCATCCGAGTTGAGGTAACAACCGCAGAACGCGCTTCGCAATATCGCATAACCTATCCTACCGACTCGATGCAATGCCTGCTCATCGACGCAGGTTGGTTCCTTGGCGAACAGAACAAGCCCGATGCTCGCGAAGCGCAGAACTTTGTGGGTTCACAAATCCAGATAGTCAGCGAGACCGAAGTCCAAGGCTATACCCGCATTCGTGCAGGGTGGAACGAAGGTCGCGCTTACACGGTATATTTCTCTGCACAATTTGACAAACCGATTACCCAGTACAAGACGTGGTCGGTCCCGGCTGCAGAATATGCCGACCAGATGGATGAAGAGACGCGCAAAACTTTGATCAGTGACTCACCCTATCAGGTGGATAACCAGCGCAAGACAGGAGCTTTGCTACGCTTCAATCCCTCAGACACATTTTCTGCACAAAGCAGCAGTTCCGAAGGGACGATCCTCAATGTCAAGATTGGCATCAGTTTCATCAGCGAACTGAAAGCCCGTCAGAATGCGAAGGAGCAGATTCCCCATTGGGACTTTGACCAAACGCATCAAGCCTGCATCGACAAGTGGGAGACATTGTTGAGCAAGATTGAGATTGGCGACTCTTCGAAAAAGACGCAAACTTTATCAGATTCACAACGTCGCCAGTTTTACACCGCAATCTATCATACCCTACTAGAGCCCGTCGATCGCACGGGTGAAAACCCGCTTTGGAGCGACCCAGGTGTGCCCTATTATGACGACTTCTACGCCATTTGGGACACCTATCGCACCTCGTCGCCCCTCATCACCTTGCTCGACCCACAGCGCGAAACCGACATCATCAACTCCCTCCTCAACATCTGCCATCGCGACGGCTACATGCCCGATGCACGAAGCGGCAACTGCAATGGTCGCACGCAGGGCGGCAGCAATGCCGAGATTGTCATCGCCGACGCCTACGCAAAGGGTCTCACCGGCATCGATTGGGAGGATGCCTTGAAGTGTATGCTTGTCGATGCTACTATACCTCCCGGAGGTGATCAGGAAGCCGAAGGACGCGGAGGACTTGTTGAATACCTCCACTACGGATACATCCCTTACGGCATTGACCGTGCCGGCAACCGCACCGTCGAATATGCCTTCTGCGACTGGGCCATCGCACAAGTGGCAAAGGGATTGGGTTACAACAGTATCCACGAGCAATACATGAAGCAGTCGGAATACTGGAAGAACCTCTGGCGTGCTGACTACGAACATGCAGGCGTCAAAGGCTTCATTATGCCACGTTCGGCTGAAGGCGAATGGCTCGACGAAGTGCCGTTTGGCCACTCCAAGAAGCAGCGTCCCACATTCCTCTATACACCCGTCACGGCCGAGAGTCCATGGTACACCCCATGGTGGGGAACATTCATGTACGAAGCCACTTCGTGGGAATATTCGCTCAGCATCCCGCACGACGTGCCAGGCCTCATCGAGCAATGCGGAGGTCCCGAATTGTTCCGCAAGCGCCTCGACACCTTCTTCGACGAAGGCTTCTACAATGTCAACAACGAGCCCTCGTTCCTCACCCCTTGTCTCTACCACTGGATAGGTCGACCCGACCTGACTGGAGAACGTGTACGTCAAATCATCACCGAGAACTTCAACGACACACCTCTCGGCCTTCCCGGCAACGATGATTCGGGTGCCATGTCTTCCTGGCTCGTTTTCCATTACATGGGTCTCTATCCGAACGCAGGCACCGACTACTATCTGCTCCATGCCCCGCTCCTGCCCTCCACTACCATTCATCTGAGCAACGGCAAGGATTTCACCATCGTCGCTCCCCGTCTTTCCGACAAGCGCCGCTACGTCCAGTCCGTCAAACTCAATGGCGTAGATTATCCTTCTTCCTTCCTCTCCCACACCCAGCTGATGGAAGGTGGCGTATTGGAGTTTATTATGAGTGAACGCCCCTCCAACTGGGGCCAAAACCCAGGTATTGTCCCTTAATATCCCTTAATGTCCCTTATTATCCCTAAATATCCCTTATGCTAAAGTGCATCATCCTCTATATGCTTTGTGT
>JAZQBS010000138.1:0-35731 GCA_045545875.1 Bacteroidales bacterium | reverse complement strand
AACTCTAAATGCAAAGACCTCATTGAATATTTACCTGTAGCATATTCATCATAGATAGTCTTAACTACCTTCATTTCCTCAGGATTCTCTACTACATGCCTTGATGAATCATGGGTGAATCCATACTTTAATGGCTCACCTGCCCATAATCCTTGGCTCTTAACATAGTTCTTACCTCTCTCTAACTTTCCTACTGTTTCTTCTGTCTCAGATGGGATAGTAGAGGAAAGCACACCAAAGACTATAGTATTACCCATATTATAACTACCATCTTTGTTGAGTAGGGTAATCTCAGGTGTTTTAACATACAATTGGATGTGGTTATCAATAAACCAATTCTTCATTTCATCCAAGTATTTACCAATTCTACCAAGTCTATTAAGATGCCATACAGCACAAGACTTGATAGTAGGTGAAGTTAAGCAGATAGATTTGATTTGGTCTAACATCTGTAAGTAAGCCTTACTTGCTTTTCTTGCAGAGGCTCCTTTACTAACTAACCATTCAATTTCATCATCTTTGAATCCTTTAGAGAGTAAGAAGGCTAACATATCTTCCTTCTGACTTTCTATTTCCTGTTGCATTGTTGATGTTCTTAGAACACATAAGATTTTCTTTGCCATAAGTTGTAAATATTAAGGGTTGTGTGTCAATGTTGACACCACAAAGATACAAAGAAAAATTTAAAGTAGGAACATTTATATAGTAGTTTTCAGATGGAACAGTGGTGGATTTGCCTTCGGTATATTGCTCGATGACTTTCATGCTATTTCTGCAAGGGCTCGCCCAGCGACTCGGCGATGACACGCTGTGACTCGTGGAGCAGACGATCCACGCCGGCATCGGTGCCTTCCTTGCGTGAAACGGGTTCGAGTGGCTGGTGGATGGTGAGTTTCAGATGATGCGGATGGATGAGCCAGGAGCCTTTCTGCATCACCTTGTAGGGACCTTCTATGGTGATGGGCACTACAGGCACCTTGAGCATGGCAGCCAGCGTGAAAGCGCCTTTCTTGAAGGTGCCGAGATGACCGTCGTTCGAACGTGTGCCTTCGGGGAAGATGATGAGCGAATGACCTTCCTTGAGCGTAGCCAGAGCCTGGCGTATGGTGTGCATCATGCCCGAGGTGCCGTGCGAATCCACATAGATATGACCGGCACGTTCGCAAGCTGCGCCTACAAAGACAATCTTTCGGAGTCCTTTGCGAAGCATCCAGCGAAAGTCATGATTCAGGAAACCGAAGAGAAGGAAGATGTCGAATGCTCCTTGATGGTTGGCAACAAAGACGTACTCTGTTTCCTTGTTGATATTCTCGCGCCCTTCGACGGTCACTGGACAGAGGGAGAGGCGTATGATGCAACGCGCCCAGATGACTCCTGGCCAATAACCCCAAAAGTTCTTGTTGCCAAGCCAGCATCCGATGATCGTTGCAAGAGAGGCAAAAATGGATACGATGATGAGAAGTGGCACAAAGATGAGCCATTGATACACGAAATACAGAACTTTCATATAATCATTGATTCCATGTCGGAACCGTCATTTTTTGTCAAATAATTGCTGAAAAAATCGCTTATTTTACTAATTTCGGGGCAAAGATATGCTTTTTTTCGTTAATTCAAGCATTTTTTTCGATTTTTTTGACCAACATATTGATTTTTTTTGTTACTTTGCCCCAAAATATAAGTCGAAAATACATTTTAAAAACACAAAACAATACATTATGAGAGCTCTTAAACAGTATGGAGGTTCAATCCTCATCCTTATCGTTGTCGTAGTTTTGGCTATTAGTTTCTATACTGAAGCACTTCAGGACGCAAGCCTTAATACCGTTATTCTTGGCGTTTGCTTCGTACTCGTTGTTGCCGGTGTTCTTTTGAACATCTTTGGTGGCAAGTCAGCCGACAAGATTGGTGGCGGAAAGTGATCCTGACAGGATTGCATCAATCTATTTCAACGAACATCACACAGAACGCGCAGAGGCGTGAGTCTTTGCGCGTTTTTGTAAACACAAAATGCCATTAGTCCCTATTATCGGGTTATAGTAAGTTAAAAGCCCCCTTGGATTTGCAACCTGCCTGAAAATTAACTATCTTTGCGCCCACATTTAATATTAATATATTATAATAGCTGCAGGTTGTATTTCATTAGAAGAGAAATTTTTATGCAAATCAATAAGAGATCGGTTCTACTTATTATCTTTATGATGGTTGTTGCGATGCCATCTTTCGCTCAACGATTCACGAAAAAAGAACAGGCCAAGCGTGAAGCACGTGCCATCAACTACTTTTATGGAAACTCCTTCACCGTGTCGGCTGGATATGTGCATAGCTGGTTGGCTCGTGATCGTTTCACCGATTCGACATTTGGCCGCTCGGGAGCCTATCAGAATACCCGCGATTCGTATGCTTTCAGTTTCTCATGGGACTATAACAAGAAGAAGCACCACGGTTTCCGTGTGAGTGCCGTATATGCTCAGTTTGGAGGCGAGAAGATTTATTACAATGATCTTGGTCTTGGCTATGGACGTCAGCAGCGTTACGACCTGACGCAAGTGGTTCATCTTAACGAAGTGATGGTCGAAGGCAAGTATCGTTATTTCATCCCCATGACTTACAAGAGCCGTTTCTCGCTCGATGCAGGTATCTACGCTTCGCGCATCGTCGGTTCGTACAGCGATGCCGAGAATTGGGACTTCGGCCCTATGGTAGGGATAGGGTACGATTGGCGACACGTTTCTCTTGGCGTCGATTACATGCCAGGTGTATGGAACGACGTCGTCGATGGCAGTACGGCCAGAGTCAGCGCACTCATGTTCAACGTAGGATTCCATTTCTGGAAATAAGTGATAATTGTTCAACCCAAGAAACTTTTGTCCCTTTTACTATTCTTTTCTCCCTATTTACGTCACATTAGTATCACATTAACATCCCTTTAACCCCCTTTTAACTATCTTTTGTATAAAATGGAATTTTCATTCAGTCCACTGACGGCTGTCTCGCCTATCGATGGACGTTATCATTCCAAGACGGAGGTCCTGAGCGAATACTTTTCCGAGTTTGCCCTTATCAAGTATCGCGTTCGTGTGGAAGTCGAGTATTTCATAGCACTTTGTGAACTTCCGTTGCCACAATTGTCCAGTGTCGATAGTCGTATTTTCGACAGTCTTCGCGATATCTATCGCAATTTTACCCCAGCCGAAGCCCAGCGTGTCAAGGACATCGAGAAGGTGACCAATCACGATGTGAAGGCTGTAGAATATCTCCTCAAGGAGGAGTTCGACCGTCTTGGCCTAGAGAAGTACAAGGAGTTCATCCACTTCGGTCTTACCAGCCAGGACATCAATAACACTTCTGTGCCCATGTCGATCAAGGAGGCCATCTATGAGGTCTATATTCCTGCACTCCAGGAAGTGATCGATATCCTTGCACGCTATGCTGAAGAGTGGAAGGACATTCCCATGCTTGCCCGCACTCATGGTCAGCCCGCTTCACCCACACGCCTTGGTAAAGAGGTGATGGTGTTTGTCTATCGTTTGAACCAGCAGCTCGAGAACCTGCGCCAGGTGAAGATCAGCGGTAAGTTCGGTGGTGCTACAGGCAACTTCAATGCTCATCACATCGCTTATCCCAACCGCGATTGGCGTGCCTTCGGCAACGCGTTCCTCCGCGAGCGCCTTGGTATCGAACGTGAGGAATGGACTACGCAGATTTCTAATTACGATAACCTTGCGGCTCTTTTCGATGCCATGCGTCGCATCAACGTAGTTCTTCTCGACCTCGACCGTGACTTCTGGCAGTACATCTCGATGGAGTATTTCAAGCAGCAGATCAAGGCCGGCGAGGTAGGCTCCAGCGCCATGCCTCACAAGGTCAATCCCATCGACTATGAAAATTCGGAGGGCAACCTTGGCATCGCTAACGCCATCCTCGATCACCTTGCCACCAAGTTGCCGGTAAGCCGTCTCCAGCGCGACCTCACCGATTCGACAGTCTTGCGTAATGTTGGTGTCCCTATGGGACATATGCTCATCGCCTTGGCATCGACAAAGAAAGGACTCGGCAAACTGCTTCTTAACGAGACTGCTATCCGTCGCGATCTTGACAATGCCTGGGCTGTCGTGGCCGAAGGCATCCAAACCATTCTTCGTCGCGAAGGCTATCCCAAGCCTTACGAGACACTTAAAGCTTTGACCCGTGTCAATACGGGTATGAACGAACAAACCATTGCTAATTTTATAGATTCATTAAACGTATCGGAGTCAGTGAAAGCAGAGTTGCATGCGCTTTCTCCAACTAACTACACCGGAATTTGATTATGGAAGAAAATCAGAACCCACAGGCAAATACCCCACAGGAGGGTAATGCAGCACCAGAAGGTGCATCACAGCAGGCGCCAAAGCGTCGTCCCAGAATCGGCGAGAGCCGCTTCGGTAACGCAGCCGCCTTTGATCCACAGTCACGTAACTCTTATCAGCGCGGTGGCGCCAACGACTATAGCGGATATGGTCGTGGCGGCGGTTATCAGCGTGGTGGCGGCTACCAGCGTGGTGGCGGCTATCAGCGTGGTGGCGGCTACCAGCGTCCAATGCAGGATGGCGAAGGCTATCAGCGCCCACAGGAAGGCGAAGGCGGCTATCAGCAGGGTGGTGGCTACCAGCGTCCACAGGGCGGCGGCTACCAGGGCGGCTATCAGCGTCCACAGCGTCCCCAGGGCGGTTATCGTCGTTACAACCAGGATGGCGAGCAGGGCGGCTATCAGAGCTACCAGCGTCCACAGCGTCCCAATAACGGCTACCAGCGCTACAATGATAATCAGGGCTATCAGCAGCCCCAGGGTGAGCCCCAGGAAGGCAAGGCTCAGGAGAATCAGCAGCCACAGGAAGGCGGCTATGTGCAGAACTATCAGCCACAGGGCGGTTACCAGCCACGCGGCTATCAGCGTCCCCAGCAGGGTGGCTACGGCCGTCCACAGGGCGGTTACGGTCGTCAGCAGGGTGGTTATGGCCGTCCCCAGCAGGGTGGTTACGGTCGTCCCCAGCAGGGCGGTTACGGTCGTCCCCAGCAGGGCGGTTATGGTCGTCCCCAGCAGGGTGGCTACGGTCGTCCCCAGCAGGGCGGTTTCGGACGTCCTCAGAAGCAGAAACCCAATCGCAAGCATCAGGGCTACAACCCACATCGTCCGGTGGAATACACCGAGGCAATCGTCGATCCGAATGAGGAACTGCGTCTCAACAAGTATTTGGCCAATGCAGGCGTTTGCTCGCGTCGTGAAGCCGACGAGCACATCGCAGCTGGTTTGGTCAAGGTAAACGGTGAGGTCGTTACCGAACTCGGCACCAAGGTGACCCGCAAGGATCAGGTGACCTTCAACGACCAGCCCGTAAGCCTCGAGCGCAAGGTCTATGTACTCCTCAACAAGCCAAAGGATACCGTCACCACCAGCGATGATCCACAGGGCCGTCAGACCGTTATGGATCTGGTGCGCAATGCAAGCCGCGAGCGTATCTATCCTGTTGGTCGTCTCGACCGCAACACCACTGGTGTGCTGCTCCTCACCAACGATGGTGACCTCGCTTCGAAACTCACCCATCCCAAGTACATCAAGAAGAAGATCTATCACGTATGGCTTGACAAGGATGTAGCTGAGACCGATCTCGCTCGCATTGCAGCAGGCATCGAACTCGACGATGGTCCTATCCATGCTGATGCCATTGCTTATGCCAACGAAGAGGACAAGAACCAGGTTGGTATCGAGATTCACTCTGGCAAGAACCGTATCGTGCGTCGTATCTTCGAGCACCTCGGCTATCGTGTCGTGAAACTCGACCGCGTTTATTTCGCAGGACTCACCAAGAAGAACCTGCCACGTGGCCGCTGGCGTCACCTCACCCAGCAGGAGGTAAGCATGCTCAAGATGGGTGCATTCGAATAATGAATGTTCAAGATCCTTGCCCTTCCTGGTGGAAGGGTGAGGTATCTTTCTATTTAGCCTAATCCCGAACAGTGTTATTTAAGTATATTGTATGAAAAGAGAAATCATCAAAGGTCTCCTGAAGTCGGAGGTCCTCGACCGTGAAGTCACCGTGTGTGGATGGGTCCGTTCGATGCGTGGCAACAAGGTCATTAAATTTATAGCTCTCAATGATGGTTCCTGCGTTTCAGGCGTGCAGATCGTAGCCGACGTTGCCAAGTTCGACGAAGAACTCCTGAAGCGTATCACCACAGGTGCCTGCCTCAAGGTCGTTGGCAAACTTGTGGCCAGCCAGGGCGGCAACCAGAAGTGCGAGATCCAGGCCAGCACCATCGAGGTGCTTGGCGACTGCGATCCCAATGAGTATCCTTTGCAGAAGAAGGGCCACTCTATGGAATTCCTTCGCGAGAAGGCACATCTGCGTCCACGCACCAACCTCTTTGGCTGCATCCTTCGCATCCGCCACAACATGGCGATTGCTATTCACCAGTACTTCCACGAGCACGGCTTCTATTATTTCCACTCGCCGCTCATCACCGCCAGCGACTGCGAAGGCGCAGGCCAGATGTTCCAAGTGACCACCAAGAACCTCTACGACCTCAAGAAGGACGAGAACGGTTCCATCATCTACGATGACGACTTCTTCGGTAAGATGACGTCGCTCACCGTTTCCGGTCAGCTCGAAGGCGAACTTGGAGCTACGGCATTGGGTCAGATCTATACCTTTGGTCCTACCTTCCGTGCCGAGAACTCCAATACGCCACGTCACTTGGCAGAGTTCTGGATGATCGAGCCAGAGGTCGCCTTCTATGACATGGATGACCTGATGGCTCTCGAAGAGGACTTCATCAAGCATTGCGTACGCTGGGCGCTCGACAACTGTCCTGAGGAGCTCGAGTTCCTCAACAAGCTCATCGATCCAACGCTCATCGAGCGTCTCGAAGGTGTGTTGTAGGACAGCTTCGTACATCTGCCTTACACCAAGGGCATCGAGATCTTGCAGCAGGCTATCAAGGACGGCAAGAAGTTCGAGTTCCCCTGCAACTGGGGCGACGACCTTGCTTCCGAGCATGAACGCTTCCTCGTTGAGGAGTACTTCAAGAAGCCTGTCATCATGACCAACTATCCAAAGAAGATCAAGTCGTTCTATATGAAGATTGATGACAAGCGTCCTATCTTCAATGGCGAGGAGATGGAGGAGACCGTACAGGGTACCGACGTCCTCTTCCCACAGATTGGCGAAATCATCGGTGGTTCGGTGCGTGAGGAGAACTACGACAAGCTCATGAACGAAATCACGACGCGTCACATCCCGATGAAGGATATGTGGTGGTATCTCGACACCCGTCGTTTCGGTACTTGCCCACACGCAGGCTTCGGCCTCGGCTTCGAGCGCCTCATCCTCTTCGTCACCGGTATGCAGAACATCCGCGACGTCATCCCATTCCCCCGCACTCCCAAGTCGGCTGAGTTCTAAACGAACTACACATTATATAATATAAAAGGAGGGCGTGCCAGCAGTCATTCATTGACCTGGCACGCCCTCTTTTCTCTCATATGTTGTACTAATGGCAAGGTATCAGCGCACTAAATACTAAAAAAGTAGAAATAATGAGTCCTAATACTAAAAAAGTAGAAAAAAGGGTCTATAATTTGCGCAATTTGAAAAATCAGTTTATCTTTGCATCCGAAGGAACCGTCCAAGTTCCCAAGTAAAAATCGTTCAAGTTTCCAAATTTAGTTAATCAAATAATGTAATTATTGTCGATGAAACTTCTTAACGTATCCTTTGGTTTGTATGCCTTTCTTCCACCAGGTTGGCTTTTCATGGCTTTCGTTATTCTGGCAGAGGCATTCCTGATGAGTTTGTATTTGACTCGAAAGATATTTAACGGGTTGGTTTACAAATCAGCAGTTGTGTCAAATGTTGTCAGTGGGCTTTTTGGCATCATCGTTTCCATGGCGTTGAATGGTGGATGGTGGCTTGTCGTTTGGTTCCCTTGGGTCTCTCGGCACGAAGTCAATATCCACAGTTCTCAGGCATTATGGGGCCTGGTCATCTACTATTTTGCGGCATTGGTCCTTTCCGTTCTCATTGAACTCTGGATTAACCATAAAATCCTCAAAAAGCAATATACTTTCAAGAAAACCCTTATTGCAACCCAGATGGCCAATGCGTTCAGCTATGCAATCGGCGCTATATTGCTTGTCTATCTGTTATTTTCCCATTGAGTTTAGTTTTTTCATGGTTACAAAAAAGTGGCAACCCTGTTTGAGGTTGTCACTTTCTCTTTTTTTACTTTTCGTTTCGACCAATAGGTCTTAACCTACGACAAGGTTGACGATCTTCTTGGGCACGAAGATGAACTTGCGGACGGTCTTGCCGGCAATCCACTTCTGGGCATCAGGATGCGCGAGGACAGCGGCTTGTACTTCGTCGGAGGTGGCATCGGCTGGGATGTCGATGGTGAAGCGCATCTTACCGCCGATCTGGACGGGGTACTTGATAGTGTTTTCGATGAGGTACTTCTCTTCGCACTTGGGCCACTGGGCGTCGCAGACGGTAGTGGTGTTGCCAAGCTGGTGCCAGAGTTCTTCAGCAATGTGTGGAGCAAAAGGAGCGATGAGCACGACGAGCTGCTCGAGGATAGCCTTGCTGTTGCACTTCTGTTGGGTGAGCTCGTTGACGGCGACCATGAATGCCGAGATGGCAGTGTTGTACGAGAACTGCTCGATGTCGCCCGTCACCTTCTTGATGAGCTTGTGGAGTGACTTGAGGTTGTCGGCCGATGGAGTGGCATCAGTCGGATCTTGATAGAGGTTCCAGAACTTCTTGAGGAAGCGGAAGGCTCCATCAATACCTGCGGTGTCCCAAGGCTTTGACTGCTCGATGGGACCGAGGAACATCTCATAAAGACGCAGCGTGTCGGCACCGTAACGCTCGCAGATGTCGTCGGGATTAACCACATTGTATTTCGACTTCGACATCTTCTCGACGGCAGCGGTAGTGATGAACTTGCCATCAGCATTGCAGATTACCTCCACATCCTTGAACTCGGGAGTCCACTGGTGGAATTTCTCGACATCCATTTCCAGACCATTGACGAAGTTCACGTCCACATGTACGGGATCGCATTCGCCGTATTCTGCAGCGATGTCGGCGCTGACATACTTCTGGGTGCCCTTCAAACGAAGGGCGAAACGGCTGCTGCCTTGAATCATACCTTGGTTGATGAGCTTCTTGAAGGGTTCCTCGCTCTTCACTACGCCCCAGTCCTTGAGGAACTTGTTCCAGAAGCGGCTGTAGATGAGGTGACCTGTAGCGTGCTCTGAACCGCCGAGATAGAGATCTACATTGTCCCAGTACTCGTTGGCCTCATGGCTGACGAGTGCTTCATCGTTGTGCGGGTCAGTATAACGGGTGTAGTAGGCCGATGAACCTGCAAAGCCTGGCATGGTGCAGAGTTCGAGCGGGAAGACGGTCTTGTTGTCGATCAAGGCCTTGTCCACAACCTTCTTGTTGGCCTCGTCCCAAGCCCAAACCTGAGCATTGCCGAGCGGTGGTTCGCCTGTCGAGGTGGGCTTGAAGTTCTTCACCTCGGGCAGTTGGAGTGGCAGGCACTCCTCGGGCAGCACGTAGGGCATGCCATCCTTGTAATAGATGGGGAAGGGCTCGCCCCAGTAGCGCTGGCGGCTGAAGATAGCGTCGCGCAGACGATAGTTGACCTTCACGCGTCCCAGGCCCTTGCGGGTGACGTACTCCTTCATGGCTTGGATGGAGTCCTTGACGCAGAGACCGTTGAGGCTGAGTTCGGCGTTCGACGAGTTCTTCATAATGCCTTCCTTGGCATCGAACGAACCCTCGTTAAGGTCATAGTCGCCTTCGATGAGCGGGATGATGGGGAGGTTGAAGTGCTTGGCAAAAGCCCAGTCGCGAGAGTCGTGGGCGGGAACAGCCATAATGGCACCTGTGCCGTAACCGGCAAGTACGTATTCGGCAATCCAGATCGGAATCTCATCGCCCGTAATTGGGTTGATGGCGTAGGCACCGCTGAAGACGCCCGTCACCTCATGTCCGGCCTGGCGCTCCAGTTCGGTCTTGTGCTTGCACTTGTCGAGGTAAGCCTCCACTTCGGCCTTGTGGTCGGACGTGGTTACCATCTGCACATATTCGCTTTCAGGAGCAAGCACCATGAAGGTTACACCGAACATGGTATCGGCGCGAGTGGTGAAGATGGTGAACTCGAGAGGCTTGCCGTCAGCGGTCAGTGTCTGTGGGTTGTCGTTGGGCACCACCTTGAACTGTGCCTCGGTACCTTCAGAACGACCGATCCAGTTGCGCTGGGTCTCCTTCAAGGCATAGGTCCAGTCGATGGTCTCCAGGCCGTCGAGCAGACGCTGGGCATAAGCAGAGACGCGGAGGCACCACTGGCGCATGAGTTTCTGCTCGACGGGATAACCGCCGCGTTCGCTCACGCCATTGACAACCTCGTCGTTGGCCAGCACGGTGCCGAGCATGGGACACCAGTTCACCATCGTCTCGCCCAGATAGGCGATGCGATAGTTCATCAGGGTCTGCTGCTTCTCCACCTCGGTCTTGGCCTTCCAGTCTTCGGCAGTGAAGTCGAGCTCGACGGAGCAGGCGGCATTAACGCCCTTGCTGCCATTGGCCTCAAATCGAGCGACAAGGTCGGCGATGGGCTTAGCCTTCTGTGCGTCGTTGTCGTAATAGGCTTCGAACATCTGCGCAAAGGCCCACTGTGTCCACTTGTAGTAGCCAGGGTCGCAGGTGCGTACCTCGCGGCTCCAGTCGAAGCAGAAGCCGATACGGTCGAGTTGCTCGCGGTAACGGGCAATGTTCTTATCAGTGGTGATGGCGGGGTGCTGGCCAGTCTGGATGGCATATTGTTCGGCGGGCAGGCCATAGGCATCGTAGCCCATCGGGTGAAGAACGTTGAAGCCACAGAGGCGCTTGTAGCGTGAGAAGATGTCTGAAGCAATGTAGCCGAGTGGGTGGCCTACGTGAAGACCCGCTCCCGAAGGATAGGGGAACATATCGAGCACGTAGTACTTGGGCTTCTTGTGGTCAATCTCGACCTTGTAGGTCTGATCCTTGACCCACTGAGCCTGCCAGCGCGGCTCGATTTCTCTAAAGTTGTATTCCATTTTTATGTAGAGTTAATAATTGTTCGAAGAGTTAAGAGGGGTTCGAAGTGGCCTGCAAATCCTTTAACAAAAGTTCCATCACAAGAAGGATGATGTGTTCGGCGATGCCGGCACGTATGAGTTTAGGTTTGTCGCGGAGTATTCCGTTGTATGCATACGCGGTGTCATTCGCCTTCTTGTATCGTTCGACAGCAAGAGGGATGTCTTGGTCCTGGAGGGCAATATGACCGCCCAGTATCCAATCGTCCATATCTGGCTCAGGACGGCTCAGCACCATACGAATGAATCGCTCGGCTCGCGTGTGGTCGCAGGTCAGGAAGAGGGCGTTGGCCAATTCGCGATGCACGCGCAGTTGCCCTTCCTTCTTGATGTCGGCCTTGTAGAGTATCTCGATGGCTTCATCTATGCGGTCCTGACAGGTGAGGCATCGTCCCAGGCGCATCAGCATCGTCGGGTCGTCGGGGAAATGTTCGAGCGCCTCGTGGAGCACCTGTCCCTCTATCTCGTATTCCTGTGCTTCGTGATAAGCATCGGCCAGATGGCGAAGCGTCCACTTGTTGCCGGGGAAGAGGGTGTTGCACTTGATGAGCGTCTGCGTGGCCTTGCGTTTGTCGTAGCTGCTTTCGCCGTTCCACATAGCGTAGTAGAGTTTCTGCAGGGTTTCCTCGGTCACTTCGTGCTTGAGTAGGGTACTATAAGTGATGCAGGCCTCGTCCCAACGTTCCTTGCGGAAAAGGAACTCGGCGGTCTTCTTCAACTGGTCAGGGTGGCTGATGCCGTTGCAGAGCCATTTGTTCTGGCTCAAGTCGAGGTTGCGATCGAAGAGTGGATAACGCATCTCTTCGCCCTTGGGATGCATATTGCAGTAGCGGAAGAGGTCGTGCAGATAGTTGCGCATCACGTAGAGTGGACTTACCGGCAGAATGTCGTCGAAGACCAACCCTTTCTCTTGCAGTTTCTCGCTGATGTTGGCCATAAGGTCCTTGTTGTAGGCCTGCATGGTCATAAACGAACCGTACTTGTCGGTGTTGCATTGGGCAACGGAAGCCATCATCATCCTCGTCCACGGCAGTGCCTTGGGATTCTCGTCGAGCACGGCCTTGATGTCGGGTTGCGTAAGGCTGAAGGGTTCGAGCCAATGGTGACGTGTGCCTTCGCCGCTGAAGAACTTGATTTTCTTGAGGTGGGAGAACATCGATAGGGTGGTGTCGATGCCTTCAGTGATGAACTCAAAGAATTCCCTGACGCGTTCCTGCTCGCTGAATTCGTCCTCTTCGCCATCCTGGTTGATGATCTTGTGCAGTTTCTTGTCGAAGGAGAATGCCTCACGGCACTGCAAAAGGGCAATCTGTATGTCGAATAGCAAGTCTGGCTGGCTCTCGCAGATGAACTGGTACTGTTCTCGCAGACGGGGCAGATGTTCGATGCGATGGGTATGAATGAGGGCGACAAAAACCAATGTGATCCACGCCTGCATCTGAAGTTGCACCGGCTGATCGTCGAGCGTATAGGTGTAGAGATCCTCCACCATGCGGGCATCAAAGTTTTGTGTCAGGTGCAGCGTGATGGCCGAAAGGAGGGTAGCACGCACATATTCGGGTATGCTGTCGTTGAGCATGGCCTTATGCAGCTCCTTGCGATCTGCCTTAGGTAGATGTCTGCTTTCTGCCACTTGCTCGAAGATGCGGTTGAGGCAATGGTCATTTTCGGGTTCGGCCAGAAGTTGGTCGAGGAGTACACTGACGGTTTCCTCGAAGGGTAACTCCACAGGTTGTTCGGCATCATAAAGGCTTTCGGCCAGTTTCCAGGCACGCTCCATCAGGATGTCGTGCTGTTCCTGAAGTTTGGGGTCGTGAGTTCCTTTTGCCAAAAAGGAGAGCATGCGGTCGTAGTCCTTCTGCACCGTTTCGGCTTCTTCGCCAATGGAATAAAGACGTGGCTCCAAAACACAATGCTTGCTGATCAACGTCAATGCATTTTGCAGTTGTCCGTTCACCAGCCGCCGCACTACTTTTTCGTATGTCCTAGCCTGCTTGTCTTTGTCCGCCATTCTCGGTTTTTAGTAAAAAATGCAGTAGGCTGATAAGCCGGGTTCCGTCCCTGTCTTTCGACAGGTGTCTGCCATTGATCTGAGTTCGCCATTACTGACGCACTTTAGCAATCTACCCCCTGGCTTGGACGGGCCGCCCTTCATGGACACAGTATCGTTTCCGACACGTACCAACCACCAGTATACATGATCTTACAACCCATGGGACGTACAGCCACGCCTTGTTACCAAGTGTGCGGTGAGCTCTTACCTCGCCTTTTCACCCTTACCCCTTGCGGGGCGGTTATTTTCTGTTACGTTAACCTAAACGTCGCCGCCTACCGGCTGTTAACCGGCATGGAGCCCTGTGTAGCCCGGACTTTCCTCTCGCGTGGAGCGAGCGACAGACAGGCCTACTGCGGGCGCAAAGATACGCAAAATTATTTAAAATGAATGTAAACGGAAATCAAAATTTTAATTCTTTGCCCCTTTTTTAATAGAAAATGTTAAAATTTCGTCCCATTTTAACTTAATTAGCTTAAACTTGTGTATCTTTGCATCGTCAAATAAGACGAAAAACAAGAAATCAACAATTAAAAATTCAAAAATAGTTATGAAAACAAGTAGTGTATTAAAGCTCTTAGGAGCAATGGTTGTAGTGAGCGGTGTGACTGCTGTAGCCACATTTAAGGTAATGGAGGGCAGGATGGTAAATACCCTTGCCCAGCAGGATAGTTCGATATCACTTACACCTACTGGCTTTTTCACCACCTCCACGGGTTCGGTGACCGATAATGACTTCACGCGTGCAGCCGAGAAGACGGTGAATGCCGTGGTGGGCATCACCAACAAGCAGGTACGTCAGACTCAGTCGTTCGGTGGTATGAACGATCCTTTCTTCGACTTCTTCTTCGGTCAGCGTGGCCAGCGTCAGCAGGAGCCACAGTCGAGCGATCCTATGCCCGTTGGCGCCGGTTCGGGTGTCATTATCTCGAGCGATGGTTATATCGTCACCAACAATCACGTGATTGAAAAGGCTGACGAACTCACCGTCACCCTCAACGATCGTCGTCAGTTCACCGCAACTCTTGTGGGCACCGATCCTACCACTGACATCGCTTTGCTCAAGATTGATGCCAAGGACCTTCCCACCATCCCTATTGGACAGAGTGATGCGCTGAAGATTGGCGAATGGGTACTTGCCGTGGGCAATCCATTCAACCTCACCAGCACAGTCACCGCAGGTATCGTCAGCGCCAAGGCACGTAGCATCAGTGTAGGCAGCAGCAAACTCGGTATCGAAAGTTTCATCCAGACCGATGCCGCCGTCAATCCCGGTAACTCGGGTGGTGCTCTCGTCAATACAGCTGGTGAACTTGTGGGCATCAATACCGCCATCTATTCGCAGACTGGCAACTATGCAGGTTATTCCTTCGCAGTGCCTTCGAGCATTGTGAGCAAGGTTGTAACCGACTTGAAGCAGTACGGCACCGTTCAGCGTGCACTGCTCGGAATCATCGGTGGCGATGTCAATGCCGATGTGGTTGAGCAGAAGGATCTGAAGGTCAACGAGGGCGTTTATGTTGATCAGGTACCTGAAGATGGAGGCGCTGCAGAGGCAGGCATCAAGCCAGGTGACGTCATCACTTCGGTCAACGGAACCACCATCAATACCATGGCTCAACTCCAAGGCGAAATTGCCCGCTATCGTCCAGGCGATAAGGTGAAGGTTGTAGTCGATCGTAAGGGTGACAAGAAGAACTTCACCGTCACGCTCAAGAACACCAAAGGCAACACCGACGTGATCCAGACCAAGGGTATTGACAAACTGGGTGCCACATTCAAGAATCTCTCTGCAGAGGAACTCATCCGATATGGCGTTCGTACAGGCGTACAGATTGATAAGCTTGAGACCAACGGACTATTCTATCGTGCGGGTCTACGTGAGAAGATGGTCATCATCAAGATCAATGACCAGGCTGTAAAGAGCGACAAGGACATCGAGAACATCTTCAACCAGCTTACCACCAAGCGTTCTGCCGATCAGGATCCTGTGATGTTCATCGCCGCAGTTACTGCTCAAGGCCGTGTGGGTTACTTCGCTGTAGATCTTTCTAAGTAAGGTGATTTTTCTTCAATAGTTAGGGGCGTATCACGATTGCGTGATGCGCCCCTAATCTTTATCTGGATTTCCTAGATTGTCTAGATATGCTAGATTCTCTATTTGTCACTCATACTTTTTGCGATAAGCCTGTCGGCAGGCGCCGAAGTTGAAGAAGACGCCTCTCACGTCCTCGGCATTTGGCTGAACCCTCAGATATTCCACGTTGTCGTTGCAAAGCGAGTCGGATTCGATTTGCAGACCCAGACGGTTCAGCACTTCGTATTCATGCTCGAGGTTGATGACGTGGATGGCATCATCAACATCTGTACCATCACCACTCGACACGATGGCATCGAGTAGGGCATCCTGCTTGTTGTTCCACAACGAATGGCTCACCGTGTCTTTCAACTGAAGGTACGAGAATGCGAGTGTCGAGATGGCAAGAAGGTCGAATGGATCGTCCTCCAGCGCCGATTGCGCCACTTTGATGGCCTCGGTGCAGGTTGTCTTGCTTCCATTGGTGTTGACCAATTCGCGGCGTATCTCGAAGAGTTTCTCCCTCTCTTTCTGATAGGGCACGAAGTCTTCTTGGAGCGTATAGCCATAGTAGAGGCAACGATATTGCTCGAGAGTGAGCGTGGTATCGTTTTCCAAGTATCGCCGCATGAGCAGTGGATAGTAGTTCGGGCTCTTGCTGTTCTGTATCGACGTGCGGATCTCGCGATAGTTGGGCGCGACGACTTCCTGTGCCGTCATATGCCCTGCCAGCATGGTCAGCGCAATCGATGCAATTCCTATCTTATTTGAAATATTCATCATTATATTATTTCTTCACGCGATTCGGTATTAGGTTATATCGGTAATACGTTATATCGTAATTACGTTATACCGGTATTCCGGAAAAAACGAACCCTTCAAACCTTTCTTAACCCCTCTTAACCTTTCTGAACCTATTTAGAATGGTGCATCCCCTGGTTCAGGAGCGCTAAAGCCACTCGAAGGAAGTTGCTCCTGTTGGTCACGTCCGAAGGAATCGAAGCCATTTGGCTGTTGTGACATGTCGGGACGTGGTTCGTTGTCCATGCGGGACGTCAGTTCGTGGTCACCGCTCCAAGGGGTGAGGGTGGGGGTGAGGCTAGAGTCCTCGTCAAGGTTCTGGAAACGAACGAACTCGCCACGGAACCTCAGGCGGACGTCGCCTACTGAACCGCTACGATGCTTGGCGATGATGATTTCTGCAAGACCTCGCAGGTCGTTGCCTTTCTCATCCTCGTAGATCTTGTAGTATTCGGGGCGATGGATGAAGCACACCATGTCAGCATCCTGTTCGATTGCGCCTGATTCACGAAGGTCGGCAAGCTGGGGACGCTTACCCTCGCCTTGGCGGGTTTCAACGCCACGGTTCAGCTGTGATAGGGCGATGATTGGGATGTCAAGTTCCTTGGCCAAACCTTTCAGCGAGCGAGAGATGGTCGAAACTTCCTGCTCACGTGAACCAAATTGCATGCCTGCGGCTGTCATCAACTGCAGGTAGTCGATCATGATGATCTTCACACCATGTTCGCGGACCAGTCGGCGTGCCTTCGTACGCAGTTCGAAAACTGACAAGCCGGGTGTGTCGTCCACATAGATTGGGGCACCTTGCAGTTGGGTAATGCGCGTGGTCAGTTTAGTCCATTCGTCATTCGTTAACCTACCGCTTTTCACCTTTTCGCCCGAGATCTCGCAAACGTTCTGCAGCAATCGGTTCACAAGCTGAAGGTTACTCATCTCCAGACTGAACATACCGACGGGAATGTTGTAGTTCACCGCCATGTTCTTCACCATCGAAAGCACTAACGCCGTCTTACCCATGGCTGGGCGTGCAGCAATGATGACTAGGTCGGTATTCTGCCAACCTGAGGTGATTTTATCCAGGTCATGGAAGCCCGAAGGCAGTCCTGACAGACCGTCGTCACGATTTGCAGCCTGCTCGATCTTCTTGAGAGCGTCTTGTATCACCGGGTCAATCTGGACAACATCCTTCTTGATGTTGTGCTGCGAGAGTTGGAACAGCTCACCTTCGGCACTTTGCATCAAGGCGTCGATGTCGGTCGTCTCGTCGAACGCTGCCGACTCGAGTTTGCCAGCATAGTTGATCAGTTGGCGTGCCAGCGACTTCTGAGCGATGATCTTCGCATGATACTCGATATTGGCCGCAGAGCCTACCTTGCTCGTCAGGGTGGCGATGTAGTAGGCTCCGCCCACCTCTTCGATCACACCATTGCGCTGCAGACGGTTGGTCACCGTCAGCATATCGATAGGTTCCTGGTTGAATGCCAGTTCCTGGATGGCAGCAAAGATCAGCTGGTGCTTGTGGTCATAGAATGATTCGGGCTTCAGCAGGTCGGAGATTACCGAGTAGGCGTCCTTTTCGAGCATAAGGGCACCCAGCACAGCCTCTTCCACCTCGGTGGCTTGAGGCTGCACCTTGCCCAAAGCAGGTTGCTGAGGCGATTGTGTACGGGTATTGCGACGGTTGGCCGGCGCACCTCCGTTTGTACTAAAGTTATTGTTTGTAGGCATGTCGCATTAGAGTCCGGCCAGGAGTCCCTTCTTGCGGCGGCGCATCTCGTTCTGGTTGGCCAGGTCTTCGTCGATGAGGATACGGCCGCAGTATTCGCAGGTGATAATCTTTTTGCGGAGCTTCACGTCGATCTGACGCTGTGGGGTCACCTTGTTGAAGCAACCCGAGCACGACTCACGCTCGATGGGAACGATAGCCAGTCCGTTGTGAGCCTTGCGGTGGATACGCTGGAACATGGTCATCAGATTCTTGTCGGTCATCGAGTTCTCGATTTTCTTGGCCTTCTCGCGCATTACCTCTTCCTCGTTACGGGTCTCGGCGATGATTTCGTCCAGCTCGCCCTTCTTGGTCTCAAGGTCGCCACGGCGCTCCTCCACTTCCTTGCGGCAGTTGGCTTCACGCTCTTCGAACAAGGCAATCTGGTCGAGGTTCTCGCGAATGCGCTTGTTGGCTAGTTCGATTTCCAGACCCTGGTACTCGATCTCCTTGGTCAGGAACTCATACTGCTTGTTGTTCTGTACATCATCCTGCTGATGGGTGTACTGCTCAATCAGCTCTTCGGCCTGGGTGATCTTCTCCTGCATATCCTGGATCTTGTGATGGCAGGCCTCGATATCCTCGTGGAACTTGGCAATGCGGGCGTTGAGTTCTTCCACCTCGCGTTCCATATCCTCCACTTCCTGTGGCAGTTCACCACGAAGACCCTTGATACGGTCGATTTCCGAAACGTAAAGCTGCAGCTTGTAAAGGTTAGCCAGCTTCTCTTCTACACTGAATTCTTTTTCAATCTTTGGCATAATAATATAAAAATAACAATTAACAATTAATAATTAACAATGTTGTTTTGGGACACAAAAAAGCCATATACCCGTCGCTTTTGGTCTAAACCATTGGTCATGACGTGATTTTGTCATAACCCCTGGTCACCATTCCCATTCGGCCGAGTAGATCAGGCCGCGTGGGCGGACGTTTATATAGCATCTTTTGTCTTTTAGCGGTTGCAAAGATAGGACAAAAATGCCAAAAAAACAAATTTTTTGGTCGTTTTATCAATTTTTTTTGCAAATAAGGAATAATTGTTATAATTTTGCATTTGTATTTAACAATTGACAAATATCAAATTACAATTGGGGCTTCCCCACTATTCATCAATCAAGAACTCAAAATTCATAACTAAAACCAATAAAATTATGAAAAAACTGATTCTTTCGGCCATCGTCTTGTCGATGGCGGCAACAAGTGTAATGGCAGAAGATGCTGCCGAAGATGCCAACAAGCACTGGACCAAGTCGGGCAATGCCAGTCTGCAGTTCACCCAGGGCTACATTTCGAAGAACTGGTACAAGGGTGGCGTGTCGAGTTTCGCTCTGCTCGGTACTGCTGATTACACATTCAACTACAAGTATGAGAAGTTCGCTTGGGACAACGCTATCGAAGCCAAACTCGGTTTTGTGAACGCAAGCAGTCAGTATCGCACGTTCATCACCAATAACGATATTCTCAAGTGGACCACCAAACTTGGTTATCAGGCTACTGAGCATTGGTACTATACCGTGCAAGGTATTGCTCAGACACAGTTCTGCACTGGCTGGCAGGAGGTAGACAATGATGTGGTTGAGATTTCGAAGTTCCTCAACCCTGGAACCATCAACCTTTCTGTCGGTATGGACTGGAAGAAGGAGACCGAGAAGATCAAGTTCTCAGTTTACATGTCGCCCTTTGGCTACAACCTCAAGTTCGTCAGTGATCCTCGTCGTGCATACGATTCAGACGGCGTTTGGCATAAGGGTCGCATCGATGGTACCCAGTTTGGTCTGCATCCCGGTGACTTCAACCTTTATGACTTCGGTGTGGGTGCCAAGGCTACCCTCGAGTACAAGGTCTGCAAGTATCTGACCTGGAACAGCCAGGCCACTTACTATTCTCCTCTTTGGGACTGCGGCAAGTACAAGAACAACGTCTATACCGAGGTCGATTGGGAGAACACCTTCGATATGCCTCTCAACAAGTATTTCTCGACCAAGCTCTACACGCACCTTCGTTTCGACGACGCTGTAGCTCCTGAGAAAAAGGGTGAGGGCTGGGGTTACTTCCAGTTCACCGAGCTCCTCAGCTTTGGCCTTTCTTACAAGTGGTAATGAAACTTAATGACATCGCCTGCGTCATCGAAGCCTTTGCACCTCGAGAACTGCAGGAATCGTATGACAACGCTGGCCTCCAATGCGGTGATCCCCGCATGGAGGTCAGTCGCGTCCTTACCTGTCTTGACATCACCGAAGAGGTGATTGAGGAAGCACGTCAGCGCAACTGTCAGATGGTGGTGAGCCATCATCCGCTGCTTTTCCACGGGCTGAAGGTTGTCAATCCAGAGTGTGACTATATCAGCCGTATTCTCATGGCCGCCATTCGTTATGGTATCGGCATCTACAGCGCCCACACCAACCTCGATAAGGCCGAAGGTGGCATCAACCATCGTCTGGCTACGTTGCTCCAACTCTCCGACGTGCGTCCGATGTCGGAGTGTGGCGTTATTGGAAAACTCCCTCGCTCCATGTCTGCGGAAGAGCTGCTTGTATATCTTCGGTCAAAACTTTCGGCTGGGATAGCTGATGCCACCTCATCCTGTATTTTGCGCTATAATCGCGAAGCCGCTTGTCTTCGTCCAGACGCTTCTCCAATCAACTGTCTCGCCCTTTGCGGAGGCTCAGGCAGCGACTTCATCTCCGAAGCTGAGTCATTAGGTGCCGATGCCTATCTCACGGGAGAAATGCACTATCACAGTTGGTTCGGCCATCCCGACATCCTCCTCATCGAAGCCGGTCATTTCGAGACCGAGCAGATAGCTCCCGCTCTGCTGGCCGATATCATCTCGCAGGCTTGTCCGGACGTTGAATGTCTCACGGCCAATTGTCACCATAGCCCGACATTGTTTGTTTGATGGGCATAGAAGGTAATCTAACGGATATCTCCGAAGACGATTAGTTGTTCAACATGTCAGAAATCCTGACAAGTTCGGCTGAGGTCCAACTTTTGTCTCTCCCTAAAACACTTGACTATTCCCACATTGAAACATCGAGAATCGTTGCTTTATCCACTGAAACCTAAGGCGCGGCATCATAAGGTGCTGCGCCTTAGGTTTATGTTGTACTATATGTATACAAGTAGTTCAATATTGTCCCGAGATGGTATCAAGTGTACACGGGCAGTACAATCTTGCGATGGGGATTGTATCAAGTGTTCACAAGTAGGGCAATATTGCAACGAGATTGTATCAAGTGTTCACAAGTAGTGCAATATTGTGACGAGGATCGTACCAAGTGTACGCAAGTAGTGCAATCTTGCCGTGAGATGGTATCAAGAGTGCGCAAGTAGTGTATAATTGCGGCAAGATGGTACTATTTGTCCGCAAGTAGTACTGCCTACGTCTTAGAGCATTAAGTTGCGCGAAGGAATGCTTTGTTCCAACGGAAATAACACTCTGACGGCCGACAGGATACTTTCTTTTGCGGGAAATAGCACTTTGACGGGCGACGGGATGCTTACTTCTACGAGAAATAACACTCTGACGGGCGACAGGATGCTTGCTTCTACGGGAAATAACACTCTGACGGGCGACAGGATGCTTGCTTCTACGGGAAATAACACTCTGACGGCCGACAGGATGCTTCCTTCTACGGGAAATAGTACTCTGACGGGCGACAGGATGCTTTCTTCTACACGAAATAGCATTCTGACGGCCGACGTGATGCTTGCTTCAACGGGAAATAGTACTCTGACGGCCGACAGGATGCTTTCTTCTATGGGAAATAGCACTCTGACGGCCGACATAATACTTTATACAAAAACGGCATGACCATTCTAAGCCAAGATTGGTCATGCCGTGATTTGAAATAGGTCATTCCTCGTTCGGAGTGACTTTTAGAAAAGATGTATGACAGATTAGCGGGGCTTATAACAATTTCAGTGTATCTCCCTCGACATCTACGCGTGCTGTGCCTCCTTTCTTGAGGCTGCCGAAGAGAATCTCACGCATCAGCATAGGATTGAGCAGTTGGTTGATCTGACGATCCATCTCGCGCGCTCCCATCTCGCGGGTATAACCTTTTTCCAACAGCAGGGCGCGAGCGGCTTCGGTGAGTTCGAGGGTGACGTTGCGTGAGGCAAGTCGCTGGCTGAGCTGGCGCAACTTCTTGTCGAGAATCATTCCGGCCATGGTGTGATCCATATCGTTGAAGACCACGGTGCCCGAGAGTCGGTTGAGGAATTCGGGCTTGAACGTCTTCTTGACCGAGCCGAGCATGGCCTGGCCTGCCGAGACAGTGCTGCCGAAGCCGATGTTGGCGCGGTGGGCATACTGTGCGCCGGCGTTTGAGGTCATCACGAGGATGACGTGGCGGAAGTCGGCCTTCTGGCCCTTGTTGTCGGTGAGGCGGGCATAGTCCATCACCTGGAGCAGGATGTTGTAGATGTCGCTATGCGCCTTCTCGATTTCGTCAAGTAGTAGCACGCAGTTGGGCGTCTTGCGAATCGCATCGGTGAGCAATCCACCATCCTCATAGCCCACATAGCCGGCAGGGGAACCGATGAGTTTGGCGACGGTGTGCTTCTCGGTATATTCCGACATATCGAAACGCACAAGCTGGATGCCCAACTCCTGGGCAAGCACACGGCAGACTTCGGTCTTGCCCACGCCCGTGGGACCCACGAAGAGGAGCGAGGCAATGGGCTTCTGGTCATCAAGCAGGCCGGCCTTGCCCATCTGCACGGCTTCGACCACCTGACGCACGGCATGGTCTTGTCCGTAGATCTGTGCGGTGATGCGCTCGTAGAGCGTTTCGAGGTTCTGGCTGTCCTCCTCGTGCAGCGACTTGGGATCGATCTTGCAGACACGGGCCAGCACATCGTTGATGAGGTCGCGATCGACCCATTGTGTCTTCTGCGCCACCATCTTACCTTTGAGTTTGCGCATCAAAGGATGCAGTTCGCGGTAGGCACCGGCCTCGTCGATGAGGTCGATGGCCTTGTCGGGCAGGAAGCGGTCGCTGATGTGCTTGGCCGAAGCCTCTACCGCATAGCGCAGTACGCCCTCGGCATACTTCACGCCATGGAACTCCTCGTACTTGGCTTGCAAACCTTCGAGGATGCGGATGGTCTCTTCGACCGAAGGTTCGGGGATGTCGATCTGCTGGAATCGACGCACCATACCCTTGCTCTTCTGAAAGTAGCGGTTGTACTCCTGGTAGGTGGTGGAGCCGATGAAGCGTATCTGTCCGCCTTCGAGGTAGGGCTTGAGCATATTGGAGCCGTCGAGCGAACCGTCACCAGCAGAGCCCGAGCCAACAAGGGTGTGAATCTCGTCGATATAGACGATGGCATTGCCTTCGGCGATGACGCCTTCCATCACGGCCTTGATGCGCTTCTCGAAGTCGCCGCGATAGGTCGTTCCAGCCACCATCGAGCCCATATCCATCTGGTAGATAGTGGCTCCCCGCAGACGTTCGGGCACATCTCCGCGCTCAATGCGTTTGGCCAAGCCATAGACGAGTGCAGTCTTTCCGACACCAGGTTCTCCCACATGCAGCGGGTTGTTCTTCTCGCGTCGGCAGAGTACCTGGATGGTGCGATCGAGTTCAGCCTCACGTCCAATGAGCGGATTGTGCTGGTCGAGTTGATCGTTGATGCAGGTGACGAGGTTGCGCCATCTGACGTCACGGTCGGGGTCGCGTTCGGTGTCGAAGTCGGTCGGGATATCGTCGAAGTCATCGTCGTAGCGATCGCTTTGGGGCGAAGCATGGAGCGGCAATGTTTCCCCATTCATGGCCATGACCACGCAATTGAGGAACTCCCCGGGATCGTCGGTGAAGGAATGGACAATATCATAAAGTGCTTGCGAGTCTTCGAGGTGCATGATGGCATTGAGAGCATGGGGGATATCCACCTCGTCGTGCCCAGAACTGGCTGCCATCTGTTCGCTGATGGCGATGACTTGTATAAGTTGGGCTGAGGCAAGTAGCTCGTAGTCGCCAACGTCTTCGGGCACCTCGTTGGAACTCTCGTTCATTGCACATTCCAAATTGTTGCAAAAGACTTCCTTGTCGTACTGATAACTGCGGAATATGGCTTCAAATTCGGGTTGCTTGACGATGCCAAACAATAAATGTTCGGGCGTCACGAACTCGTGGCGGTTGCTCCATGCATATTTGAATGCTATTTCGTAGGCTTTGTTCAGCCGTTCTGTTCTGTTCATCTTGTTTTTTCTCCTCTATGATTCCAATTGTTAATTGTTAATTGTTAATTTAAAAAGGGATATCCCTTTCCTCGGGTTCCCAAGTGAGTTTGAAAGGGAAGCCTTTGTCGCGTGCCATGCGCATAGCCTTCTGACTCTTACTTACGGCGATATCGAGAGTATAGAGACCGACAGTGGCCTTGCCTTCCTTATGTACTTTGAGCATGAGCAGGTTCGCCTCTTCTTCGGGCTTGAAGAAGACCTTGCGGAGCACTTCGACGACAAACTCCATGGTGGTGAAGTCATCGTTGTGCATGATGACGCGGTACATGCGGGGTAAATCGTGCGAGAGACGAGTGCGCTCACGGACGTCGGATTGTTGTTTTGCCATTTCAGAGGGGTTTCAAAAAGTTTCGTCGGATGTTGCGGGTGCCGTTGCCGAACTGTACGGTGTAGGAGCCGCGTGCTTCATTGTAGTCCTGGATGATGCCTTCGCCCAAGACGTCGTGCTTGACGCGAGTGCCAGGGGCAAGGATGTCGCTGCCCGAGGGAGCGATGCTTCCATCGGCAGTGGTTCCACCTTGGCTGAAATCGAGACCCAGCGAGCGAACCATCTTGGATGACTCCTGCCAGAGCAATTCGTCCATATCGCCTTCGGTGACGAAGAGACTGCGCTTGATTTCGCGCAGGAATCGGCTGGGATACTTCGAGAGGCGTGCTGCTGCGCTGAACCCTTCGCTTTCGGTGAGGAAGAGTTCTCGTTCGGCGCGAGTCACCGCCACGTACATCAGTCGTCGTTCCTCTTCTTCGCCGTCGCCCTTGCGTTCGCGCAACGTCTTCATACTGGGGAAGATGCCTTCGCTCAGTCCTGTGACGAATACGTAGGGGAACTCGAGGCCCTTGGCCTGGTGGATGGTCATAAGTCGCACTTTCGGCCTTGCCTTCTTGGCCTGGGCGTCTGCGGTTTGATCTTTGCCCTTGGCAGCTGACTTGCCTTGCTTCATCTCGTCCAAGTCCATATTGGTGTAGAGGGCGATTTCCTGAAGGTAACTGCTGATGGAGAGCACTTCGTCCTGCTGATGTGCCTCCTCGTAGGTCTGCACACTTTGGAGCAGTTCGGTGAGGTTCTCGAGACGATCGGTGTCGTCATCCTCACGCAGCAGTTTCTTGTACCCGCTTTCTTCGAGCACCATGTCGAGCACATCGCTGATGACGTGGTCGCGGCGCTGCGTGCTGACCACGGTGCCGTGCTGGTCGAGGAGTATGGGCAGTTTCATACGTTCTTCGACGAGCTGGCGGCAACGCTCAATGAGGTCGATGAAGGCAATCATCGTCTCCTTGTAGAGTTCGCGGGCGCTGATGTGACGTTTGAGTGCCTCGTAGAGCGTCGTGCCATCCTGATCGGCAAAGGCCTTGAGGCGACTCAGGTATGCCTTGCCCACCTTGCGGCTGGGCACGTTGCAGATGCGCAGGAAGGAGAGGTCATCGCCCTGGTCGATGAGACGCAGGTAGGAGAGGGCATCCTTGATTTCAGCACGGTCGAAGAAGCGGACGCTGCCCCAGATGACGTAGTCGATGCCAGCATGGACAAGCGCCTGTTCGATGCCTCGGCTCAGGTAACTGGCGCGATAGAGGATGGCGAAGTCGCTGAGGGAGGGTTGCGGTTGGCGTTCGGAGCCAAGCTTGGCTCCGACATCAACAGAGGAGGGACCGACTGAGTCGGTATCGGCAGATGGGCAGAGAGCGCGGATCTTGCCGACAATCCAGCGGGCTTCCTCCTCGTCGCTGCGCCCATGGAAGTGGGTTACTTTAGTGCCGCCGTCGCGGGTGGTGAAGAGGTTCTTGGGGACGCGATTGCGATTGCGGCTGATGACCGAATTGGCAACGTTGAGGATGGGGGAGGTGGAGCGATAGTTCTGGTCGAGGACGATGGTCTTGTCGTTCTGGAACTCGATGAACATCTTGGGTCGTGCACCACGCCACTCGTAGATGGCCTGGTCGGGGTCGCCCACGATGAAGAGGTTGTGGTGGATGCCTTGCAAAGTTTCGACGATGGTCCAGTCGCTCTTGTTGCAGTCCTGTGCCTCGTCGAGCATGATGTATTCCATCTCGTTCTGCCAGTATTGGCATGCGTCGGGGAAGCGCTTGAGGATATGGATGGTGAAGAAGATGAGGTCCTGGAAGTCGAGACCCAGTGTCTTCTTCTGCAATTGCAGGTAACGTGCAAAAGCCATGTCGGCGGCTTGCTCAGGTTCGAGCGCTGATGGGTCGAAATGCTCGCTGAGCCCTTCGGTGAGCATCATACGGTCGATATAGTTGGGCTGTTGCAGGAAGAGCGCCACCTTACGGTTGGCGGCAGCGTCGAGGAACTGTCCAACAGTTTCGACTGTGCGGTTCAATCCCAGTTCTTCCATTACCTGCTTGGCGAGTTGCTTCTGGTCGTCTTCGTCGAGGATGGTGAACGACTTGGGATAACCGAGGCGATGTATTTCCAGACGCAGAAATTTGACGCAGAAGCCATGGATGGTGCAGACGAAGTCGTTGTAGTCGCCGCTGCCCACCAGCTTGTGGATGCGCTGACGCATCTCCTGTGCAGCCTTGTTGGTGAAGGTGAGGCAGAGGATGTTGGCAGGATCGACACCCAGCACGTTGACCAGATAGGCATAGCGGCAGGTGAGCGCCTTGGTCTTGCCAGACCCCGCTCCGGCCACCACACGGATTCTGCCCTCGGTGGCCTCTACTGCTTCGCGCTGCCTACTGTTGAGGCTGCTGATATAGTCGTCCATTGTATTTACGTTGGAGTTTTCGGAGTTCTCGGATTATTCGGAGTACTCAGAATACTCGGAGTACTCGGAATACTCGGATTATTAGGATTGGGTGGACTTCTTATCCCAGGATTCCTTCTTGATGAGCCATTCCTCGTAGGTGCGCTTCCAGCGGTTGTGGGTCCACAGCCAGTATTGGGGTGCTTCGAGGATGTTCTTTTCAAGGAGACGCGTGTAGAGTTCGGTAATCTCGAATTCCTGCGTCTGCTTGCAGTCGTGCGCCATAGGCACGAAACGCACGTTCCAATAGCCGCGACGAGGTCGGGTGACGTGGAGGTAGTAGGCATCCATGTCGAACTGGCGTGTGAGTCGTTCGGAACCCGTGAAGATGGGCGTCTTGGGATGGTTAAGGAAGTTCGTCCAATAGTGGATGTTGCGCCAATGAGGCACCTGGTCGGCTATGAAGCCTACGAGGATAGGTCTGCCCTGCTGACGATAGCGGACAAAGTGACGCACCGACTGCTCGACAGGGATGTTGATGTCACCCATACGCTGTCGGATATATCCCATAAGTCGGTCCATCGCGGGGTTTTCAAGCGGATGGTAAAGTTGTGTGCATTGACCTATCTTCGGGTCGATCCAAAGTTGCATGGAACTGATCCACTCCCAGTTGCCGTAGTGGCCAAGATAGACAGCGCAGTTCTTGCCGCGCTGACATGAGTCGATGACGGGTTCGATGTCTTCGAAGTTCATGCGACGACGCATCTCTTCACGGCTGATAGAGATGAACTTGATGGCTTCGACTAATAGTTCGCAGAAGTAGTGATAGAAATCCCTCTCCACCTTGCGGAGTTCGTTTTCTGTCTTGTCAGGAAAACTGTCCGTCAGGTTACGACGCACCACCTTTCGACGATAACGCACTACGCGATATATTAAAAGGTAGAGAACATCGGACCAGAAGTAGTGCCACCACATCGGGAGCAGCGAAACGGCATAGCCTGGCACGAGGATGATGTAGTAGAGCGCCCGGTAGAAGATATTGTCTTGCTTTTTTGCCATTGGAAAAAAATTGTCGGAGTGGTAGGAATATTCGGAGTGCTCAGAGTACTCGGATTACTCCGATGTGGGTTGAGGTTTCTTTATTACCAGACTATCATTCACCATACGTTGCATGTAGCTTTGGATGATGGCCTTGGTTCGTTTGAGGCGGGCTTCGAGGATGGTTTGAGCCGCTGGATCGTCCTTGAGGTCGTGGGTCTGATACCAGTCACCCAGGATGTCATAGAGGGCACGGGGTTGCTCGCCGTCGAACTGGAGAAGATAGCCATCCTCGACATACTGGTAGATACCTCCTGCATAGTTGATGGCCCAGGTGAGGTTGTCGGGCGTGGTGAGCAGATCGCATCCGAAGGCGACGTATGGCTCATCGTAATGAAGGGCCGAAAGGACAGTGGGCATCACGTCGATTTGCTGGGCGATGGCATGACGACGCTGTGGAGCGACGAGTGTGCCCGTGGGGTCGAAGAGGATGAAAGGCGAGCCAAAGTATCCGAGGTCGGTCTGATAAAAGGCCTGGTCGGTGAGGTTGGTGTGGTCGCCTGCGATGACGAATAGGGTGCGTTCGTACCAGGGCTCAGTGCTGACGCGTTCGAAGAAACGGCGCAACGAATGGTCAAGGTAACGGATGCACTTATGCATGGCGATGCCTTCTTCGGGGAAAGTGTCGCGGTATTGCTCGGGGATGGCAAACGGGTGATGCGACGAGGCCGTGAAGACGGTGGTCATGAACGGTTCACGCATTTCGGACATCTTCTTGCCATAGAACTGCAGGAATGGTTCGTCCCAGATGGCCCATGTGCCATCGAAGTCGTCTTCGCCTCCAAAAGCGGGATTAGCATCATACTCGGTGCGACCATAGTAGGAGTCGAAACCGGTGGCACGACTGAACGCCTGGAAGCCCATCGAGCCGTTTTGTGCGCCGTGGAAGAAGGCCGTCTCGTAGCCCTTGCCGCCCAGACAGCGTGCCAAGCCACCCACTTCGTTGAGCGAAGCGGAAGTGAGGAAGAAAGGTTCGACAAACATCGGTATGCCACTGAGGATGGAGGGCATGGCATCGATGGACTTGCGTCCGTTGGAAAACGACCAGTCGGTAGTAAAGGCGTGACGGCAGATCTGATCGATGAAAGGCGTATATCCCTGGTAGTCATCGCCGCATTGACCAAGGTCGTTGAGCGCACCGATGTATTCGCGGCCCAGACTTTCGACGATGATGACAACCACATTGCGGGAAACGAAGGCCGTAGTATCGGCAGGATAGTGCTCTGGAGTGAAGATGGCATCGAGTTCTTCCTGCGTTGTGAAATAGCCGGGATCGACAAACGTCTTCTTACCCAACGTGCGAATGATGGAGAAGGGCGTATTGAGGACGATGGCGGCATCGGCTGGGCGGCTGACGTACTGATTGGCGTTCGAGATGGTGATGGGGCGCACAGCTGTGGTGAAACCTCCTCGCATACCGGCCACGGTGAGTCCTACCATTACAAGCAATGCGGCAGTAAGCGTGGGGTAGTAGTTGCGGAGACGAATAGGCTTGGCTTCATCCTCTTCGCGGCAAGGCAGAACGTACAGTTTATACATCGCCCAAATGAGTACCACGAACAGCAGGACAAGATACCAACTATGCAGAATCTCTGTGCCCACGATATCCCCCAGATTGCCTTCGTTTGAGAATTCGCTGAAGACCGTGGCTGTGGTACGACGTCCCGTGAAGGGGAAATAAACCGCATCGGCAAGATTGGCAATGATGCCGATGCCATTGAATACCAGATAGACGATGCGTACCACGCGGTGATAGCGAGCATGCTCCTTTAGGTGGATGGGTAGGAGCATCAGTAGCAGATAGAGTGCATTGAGATAGAGTAAGGCAGAGGTGTCGAACAACAGCGAACCTGCCAATAGGTCGCTCCACGAATTCTGGAATAAACCGTCGTGGAAGGCAGTCCAGTTAAGGGCAACATATACGACGCGGCAGATCATGAATGCCACGTAGGCCATCAACATGTTGAGAAGATAGGCTACGATGACCCCTGGGGCCGAACGTCGGAGAGAATCTATAGGTTTCAAAGTAATTAATTGTTTGAGGGTAACTTTCGAATATCGGGTGCAAAGTTAGTCTTTATTTTGCAAAATGCCAAATGAATTGCACATTATTTCAAAAATATTCAACTTTAAGACATTTTTGCTCGTCCAAGTTTTGCGGTTTTCTTTTCTTTTGCTAACTTTGCGGCGTTTTTCAACATTCGAAAGCGATAGGGGATGTTGGGTTATAAATAAAAAGGTATTATGCGAAAGTTAATGATCATATTTGCCTCGGTGGTGGGCTTTTTCCTTGTCGGAACCATCATCTTCATGGTGTTCCACTACGGGGTATATGGACAATATGGTATAGGCGATTGGCTGCAGGTGCTCATCCATAGCGTGCCACAGGATCTCACAGTGGCTGGATATGTCGTGGCTGTCCCCCTGATTGTGAAACTGTTTCACCTATGGCTGCCGGGCAACTGGTATCGTCATCTGATGTATTGGGTGCTGGGTATCCTGTTCTTCGTCGTCCTTTTCTTGTGGCTCACCGACTTGGTGTTGTTTGGTTATTGGGGATTCCGACTCGATGCTACACCACTTATCTATCTGCTCGACAATCCTGCCGAGGCTTTGGCTTCAGCTCCCTGGTGGATGTACGTTTTGGGCATCGGAGGTATCCTCCTGATACTTTATGTCGTCGAATGGTTGCTGCACAAACTGATGCCGTCACCTCAGCGCAGCCATAGCCACTTGTGGCGTGAGGCATGCTCCAATCGTCCCGAACCGCTTCGAAGACGAATCATTCACACGCTGCAGGGCTTGCTGTTTGCGGGAATCGTTTTCCTCTGTATCCGTGGAGGAGTGAGCGAAAGCACGATGAATGTGGGCAGGGCATATTTCTCGACCGAGATGAATCTTAACCAGGCGGCTGTCAATCCCGTCTTTTCGTTCCTCTATTCTCTGAGTAAGCAGAAGAATTACGACGAGATGTATCGCTTCATGACTGATGAGGCGTGTGATGAGGCCCTTGCCGAGCTGAACCGACTTACGGTGAACACTTCCGATTCGCTGAGAAGCACCCGACGTACATTATTGAAGACCAATCGTCCGAACATCCTGCTCATCATTCTCGAAGGATTCAGCGGAAAGGCATGCACAGCCTTGTATCCTGATGCTGATCCGCGTGTGATGCCCGAATTGACACGACTCTACAAGGAGGGATTGGGCTGGACGCGCTTTTACTGTACCTCGTGGCGCACCGATCGTGGCGTAGCTTCGATATTGGCCAGTTATCCTGCGCAACCCACCACAACGGTGATGAAGGACCAGTCGAAGTGCAATCATCTGCAGTATCTGCCCCAACGACTGAAGGAAGAGGGATATCATCCTCAGTTCTATTATGGTGGTGATGCCAATTTCACCAATATGTTGGGTTTCCTGCGTGCTGGAGGCATCGAGGAAGTGGTTAGTATGAACAACTTCTCAAGAGCAGAGCGTATGCAGCAATGGGGCGCGCCCGATGAAGTGGTTTATAATAGGATATTGGAGGATGTTCGGAAAGGTGCGAAGGGTTCTGAAGGTTCGAAAGGGTCGAAGGGTTCTGAAGGTTCGAAAGGTTCTGAAGGAGAAGAGGAACCATTCTTCAAGGTCGTGCTTACTTTGTCGAGTCACGAACCATTCGACGTGCCTTCGTTCAATCGACTCGAGCATCCGTTTGCCAATTCGTTTGCGTATGCAGATTCCTGCTTGGGCAGATTTATCGACGAGTTGAAGGCCGATCCTCTGGTTTGGAACGACATGCTCGTAGTCGTCCTGCCTGACCATTGCAGTTATTATCCCGAGAATTTGGAGTTCCAGGAGCCCGACCGATACCATATCCCGATGGTTTGGACAGGTGGAGCTCTGCAGTTGCCATTGGACGCCGAAGGTGTGGAGATTCATGAGATAGACGCGTTGGGCGACCAGACAGATTTGTCGGCCACCTTGCTCGGACGATTAGGCATTCATCATGAGGATTTCAACTTCAGCAAGGACCTGCTCGATCCTGCAACGCCTCGCTATGCATTCTACGATTACCCCGATGGTTTCGGCCTCCTTGCCGATGTGTGTGACACTACGGGCGTAAAGACCATCTGCTATACACAGGACAACCGTCAGGTGGATGTGCCGCTCAAGTGGAGCTACGATCCGGAACATCAGGCACAGCGCTGGGGTAAGGCATTCCTCCAGCGATTGTTTGACGATTTGGATAAAAGATAATATCCCTAACTAATCTTCAGGTAAAGTTCATGCAGCTGCTCGGTGAGTGTGCGCGGGTCGAAGTGGCAGCGGGCATATTCTTCGGCTACTTCGGCCAGACGTTGTGCCATGCTGCTGTCGTCGAGCAGTTCGGTGAGATATTTGTGGATGGATTCGATATCGGCAGGGTCGCAAAGTAGGGCACCTGGTCCTGCTGCTTCGGGGAGAGAACTGACGTTGCTGGTCAGAATGGGACAGCCTTGGAGCGCTGCTTCGACCACGGGCAATCCGAAACCTTCATAATGGGAAGGATAGGCCATCAGGAGTGCTTTGGAATAGAGGGCTTGCAACACCTTGTTGTCGCTGACGCCGGTCTCTATGCGGACATATTGCTCGAGATGATGCTTTGCGATGTAATTCATTACGTCGCGCTTATATTCGTGGCCGTTGCCGACAACGAGAAGCGGGGGACGCTGCTCAGCAGGAATGAGTTCGAGGGCCCGGACGAGTCCCAGCAGGTTTTTGCGACTGTTGATGCTGCCCACGTTGAGGATGAAGTCTTTGGGGAGGGCTGCCGAAAGCATTCCCGACGAAACCGCATCGGCAATGAGTCGGTCGGCTTCATCGCTGGTGAGCGGTTTGTAGAATAGTTCCTGAACGGGCTGATAGATGACCGAAATCTTGACCTCAGGGATGTCGTAGAAGCGCATCACATCCTTCTTGGTGCTTTCGGAGATGGCAAGCACATGGTTGGCGATGTGACAACTGCGACCATACTTGTAGTCGTAGAGCTGGCGATCGATCCAATGGTACATCTGCGGGTAGGTGCGCCATGCCGTGTCGTGCAGGGTGACGATGGAACGCACGCCACTCTTCAAAATATCGGCAGGTAGTTCGTTGGAAAGTCCATGGAAAAGTTCGCAGCCGTCGCGTGCTGCCTTTCGTCCCAGTCGGAAGGTGCGCGAGAAGGTCTTCTCGTCGTAGAGGAGATAGTCGTCGTCGGGATAGAGCGCTTGCAATCCCTTGATGATGGCACGGCTGTAATTGCCGATGCCTGTGTGATTGTGGTAATAGCGTTTGGCGTCGAAACCGATTTTCATATTATTTTATCTTATCAAAGCCCTCGCCAAACACGCCCTGACAGAACGTCTGGCTGACCATGGCATTGGGGTCGATGGCCTTGACGAGGTTGAAAACGTACTGACTCTCGTATTTGCGGCAAAGCACCATCACCACTTCTACGTCGGTCTTCGAATACCAACCTTCGCCATGCAGGATAGTAACGCCGCGATGCAGACTGTTGTTCATGGCGTCGGCAATTTTTTCATAACGCTTGGAGATGATGAGGAACTGAACGGTCTGGTGGGTGCCCCTGACGACATAGTCGATCATGAACGATGCGACGAGGACGAAGCAGACACCATAGACGATGAGTTCGGCTGAGTGGAAGAGAAAGTATGAACTGGAGATGATGCAGATGTCGGTGAGTTGGAGAGCACGACCGAGCGACATGCGCGAGAACTTGCTGATAAGTGCCACGACGATGTCGGTGCCGCCTGTCGATCCGTTGTGTACAAAGGCCAATCCGAGTCCGGCGCCGCCCAACAGTCCGGCAATCAAGACGTGCATGAACTTGTCTTCGCCTGCGGTGATGACGGGATGGGCTTCAAAGATGGGTTGCATCACACCGATAGTGAGCGACAGCAAGGTTACTCCGACGATGGTGCGGATGGTGAACTCCATACTGATGAAGCGGAAGGCGATGGCCAGCAAAAGGGCATTGATGACCCACAACATGATAGCAGGGTTCCACCCCAACGAGTAGTAGAAAAGGGTCGAGATACCGGTGACGCCACCCATCACGATTTTTTCAGGCAATAGAAAGGCACAATAGCCCACGCTGTAAAGACAGATGCCGACGAAGATGAAGACATAGTCCTTGGCCATCTGCTTCAACTGGCGTTGCTGGATGATTTTAGTGAATCTTTTCATAGTTATTAATGTACTGTGACCATGGTGGCACCGAAGCCATATTGCTGGAACGATGCATCCTGGTAATCGCATTTGGGATAATGCAGCTTGAGTTCGTCGATGATGGCCTTGCGCAGCACACCTTCACCCTTGCCGTGGATGAAGACAATCTTCTGCCCTTTCGCGTGCTTGTAGGAATCCATGGTTTGACGGAAGATGTGGAGCTGATGACGCAGCATGTCGGCATTGTTCATGCCGGCTGTGCTATCGACGAGTTGGTTGATGTGCAGATCGACCTCGATGATGCCGTTGCGCAACACCTCGTAGGGGTTGGTCTTGATGGCCTGATGGACTCCGCCCTTGCCCTGCTTCTGCTGTTCGGCACTCTGGTATTGTGCCTTGAGCAGTTGCAGCTTGAGATTGTTCATCTCGGTCTCCAACTCGTGAATCCTGGCCTTGAGTTGGCCATTCTCCTCCTTGAGCTTGTCAACTTCGGTCACCGCTTCGCGCGCGGCCTTCTGGGCACGTGTCAACGGGGCCTGATGCACGGGGGCATGGCCTGCTTGACGATCATCGTCCTCCTGGCTGACAACGACACACTGCGACGCCATGGTTGGGATCTCAAATCCGTCTTCGTCTTCCACCATCACAAGGCCATTGCTGTTGAAGCCTTTTACGATGCCTCCTCCTTGGGCATCGAGGAACCTGACTCTATCTCCGATTTTCATTTTCGTTTGTATTTGGGCACAAAGATAGGGGTTTTTGCACAATTTGCCAAATAAATTTGGGAAATAATTATTTTCGCTCTATCTTTGCAGTCGAAAATTCAGTTGAACGTTACACATTTTATATTATAATGATTAATCCACGTAATCTAGAGATCAAAAATTACGATTATAACCTCCCCGAAGAGCGTATTGCCAAATATCCATTGGAGCAGCGCGACCAGAGCAAACTGCTGGTGTGGAAGGGCGAGATCGAGGAACATCACTTTTGCGACCTGCCCTCGCAGATACCTGCCGGCTCGATGATTGTGTTCAACAATACGAAAGTGATCCAGGCTCGCCTGCACTTCCGCAAGCCTACGGGAGGTATTGTCGAGGTGTTTTGCCTCGAACCGGAAACGCCGTAGGATTATCAGCAGAACTTTGCCAGCGAAACGGAATGTACCTGGACATGCCTCGTGGGCAACAGCAAGAAGTGGAAGGACGGTCCCCTTTCGTTGAGCGTCACTATGCCCGATGGCCAATCGGTCACCTTGTATTGCGAACGAGCAGGAAGTCTTGGGCCAAGCCAGTTGATTCATTTCTATTGGAAACAGCCCGAAGGCGGAACGGCAGTCAGTTTCGCACAACTCCTCGATGCGATGGGTGAACTACCCATTCCACCCTACCTCAATCGTGCAACCGAAGAAAAGGACAAGGAGACCTATCAGACGGTCTATTCCCGCATCAAGGGCAGCGTGGCAGCTCCAACGGCTGGCCTTCACTATACGCAGGAGGTGCTCGAAGCGCTTCAGCAGAAAGACATTCGCCTGGAATACCTGACACTCCATGTGGGGGCAGGAACCTTCAAGCCCGTCAAGAGCGAGACGATAGAGGGGCATGATATGCACAC
>JAZQBS010000137.1:0-3172 GCA_045545875.1 Bacteroidales bacterium | reverse complement strand
AGCCCTTTGTTCTTCCTAAGACCGCTTGGCCTCCGACTTCCTCCACCCCCTATGAAACAATCCACCCCTCTGTCAAAAGTACAGTATGGCATCTACGCCGAATGCGTAGGTCATATCGGAGAAATATGTTATAACCTTCCTTACCTCTATCTGCTCGATAGATCCCTTGATGCGACACGTCTGCTTGATGCTATCCATCAGGCCGTTATGGCGCATCCAACCCTCTTCACGCGCATCGAACTCACCGATGATGGCGAGCCCCGTCAGGTCATCGACATAGAGCGCGAGTCGTGGTCACTCGATGTGGAGGACGTCGATGACGTCGAGCAAAGTGCACCTCGTCTGGTCGCTCCTTTCGACCTCTATGGTGGCCGTCTTTTCCGCTTCCACCTGCTGCGCGACGCACGTCACTATGGTTTGCTTATCGATTATCACCACCTCATTGTCGATGGCACGTCGATGAGCCTACTCCTCCACGACATCAGCGCCGCCTACGACGGCCAGCCGCTCGCTCCCGAAGTCGTCACCCTGGCCGACATTGCCGCTCAGGAGGATGCCCAGCGTCAGTCGCCCGCCTTCGAGGAGGCTCGCCAGTGGTATGCCCGCAACTTCGACTGTGGCGATACGTTCTCGCCGCTGTTGCCCGATAGGGAAGACCCCATTCCCGCCGAAGGACATCTGCTCCGCACGTTGCAGACCGATATGTCGCGCGTCGAAGAGTTCTGCCGTCAGCATGGCATCTATAAGAGCACATTCTTCACTATGGCCTATGCCTATCTTTTGGCAAAATACAACAACGATCAGGAGTCGCTCTTCGATACGGTTTACAACGGACGCAAGTCGAAGGAGTTGTCACGCACCGTCGGTATGTTTGTCAAGACCCTGCCCGTTTATGCGAAGTTCGCGGCCGACACCACGGTGCTCGACTATCTGCGCCACGGACAGGAGCAGCTGGGCGGTTGTCGCGAGCACGACATCTATTCCTACAGCGACATCGTCGAGGATTTGAAGTTGCAGGCGGGCACAGTGTTCGCTTGGCACGGCATGCTCTTTTCCGACGACAAGCTTTGTGGTCTCCCCATGCAGGCGCAACGTATCGGCAACAGTACCCTCGAAGCGCCGCTCTATCTCAAGGCCTTCCTCCTCGACGGCAAGTGCCAGGTAAAGGCCGAATATCGCGCCAATGAGTATTCTTCCGAACTCATCGCTCAGTTCCTCGAAAGTTACGAAGCCGTGGTCGAAGGAATGCTCACCCAGCAGTTGTTGGCCGACATCAATCTCGCCACTCCAACGCAGGTCGCCCTGCTCGACGTTTTCAATCAGACCGATGCCCCCTACGACGACACGCAGACCATCGTCTCACTCTTCTGTCGCCAAGCCAAGGCAACACCCGACAACATCGCTGTGGTCTTCAAGGACCGCCAATATACCTATGCTCAGGTCGATGCCCTCAGCGACCGCATCGCTGCCTACATCTTTAGCAGTGGATTGCAGTCCGAAGATGTTGTGTCGGTGCTCATCCCGCGTAGCGAATGGATGGCCATTGCTTCGCTTGGCGTGCTTAAAGCAGGCTGCGCCTACCAGCCCCTCGACCCGAGTTACCCGAAGGAGCGTCTCAATTTCATGATGAAGGATGCCAATGCACGTCTGCTGATTGCCGATGCCGAACTGCGTCCCATTGTCGATGAATTCGAAGGCAAGGTATTGGAGATTTTAGGGGATTCGTCCCTTAATATCCCTAAAAATCCCTTAATATCCCCAAATATCCCTAAAAAGACTACTCCTTCCGATCTCTTCATCATGCTCTACACTTCTGGCTCCACGGGTATCCCAAAGGGCTGCCAGCTCACCCATGCCAACCTCGTGGCCTTCTGCAATTGGTACCAGAAGTTCTACGAGTTGAAGCCCGAGAACCGGGTGGCTGCCTATGCCAGCTATGGTTTCGATGCCTGTATGATGGACCTCTATCCGGCTCTGACCTGCGGTGCAGCTGTGCACATCATCCCCGAAGAGATTCGTCTCGACCTTATCGCCTTGAACGACTATTTTGAGCAGAACCACATCACACATTCGTTCATGACCACGCAGGTAGGCTATCAGTTTGCCACAAGCATCGAGAACCATTCGCTCAAATATCTTTCGACGGGTGGCGAAAAGTTGGCAGCCATCACCCCGCCCACAGGCTATAAATTCTATAATGTATATGGTCCGACGGAATGCACCATCTTCGTCACTTCCTACCAGGTGGAGAAGAAGATGAAGGAGATACCCATCGGCAAGGCGCTCGACAATGTCCGTCTCTACGTGGTCGATCCGCAGGGTCATCGTCTGCCTGTTGGTGCAGCCGGCGAACTGTGGGTAGCAGGTCCTCAGGTGAGCCGTGGCTATCTCAACCGTCCTGAGAAGATGGCCGAAGTATATATCTCCAATCCTTTCACCACCGAGGCAAAATATGCCCGTGTCTATCGCACAGGCGACATCGTACGCTACCTCCCCGATGGCAACATCCAGTTTGTGGGTCGTCGCGATGGTCAGGTCAAGATACGCGGCTTCCGCATCGAACTCAAGGAGGTCGAAAGCGTCATCCGCGAATTCCCCGGCATCAAGGATGCCACCGTCCAGGCTTTCGACGAGGAGGGAGGTGGCAAGTTCATCGCTGCCTACATCGTCAGCCCCGAGACCATCGACATCGAGGCACTCAACCAGTTCATCCTCGATCAGAAGCCGCCCTATATGGTGCCTGCTGTGACGATGCAGATCGACGCCATCCCACTCAATCAGAACCAGAAGGTCAACAAGCGCGCCCTGCCCAAACCAGAACGCAAGGCTCAAAACTCATCACTCACCACCCAGGACGCCCAGCTCCCCATGAATGTGCTCGAAGAGGAACTGCACGAAATGCTGGCAGGTATCGTGAACAACCGCGACTTCAATGTCGCTACCCCGCTGGCTTACACGGGACTGACTTCCATTTCGTCCATCAAGTTGGCCGTGCAGGTCAACAAGCGCTATGGTGTCGCCCTCGACTCCCGTTCACTCGTCAAGACAGGTACATTGCAGAGCATCGAGAACGAGATTTTGAAGGCCTGGATGCAGGGCGGTGCCACCCCCTCAACCCCCTCGAACCTTTCGAACCCTTCGAACTCCTCAAACCTTTCGAACCCTTCGAACC
>JAZQBS010000136.1:0-7581 GCA_045545875.1 Bacteroidales bacterium | reverse complement strand
CGCGTGCAATAATAAGGAACCGCCGTATGCCGAACGGCACGTACGGTGGTGTGAGAGGTCGGTAAACGTGAAAGTAGGAGATAAACGTCTACGATTAGCGTTTACCTCCTACTCGATTGCGGTTTTTGTCGAAGATGGTGTAGTAGGCCCAGAGGAGGAGGGCGAAGATGGTGACGAGGAAGGAGCGGAGGGTGAACCAGAGATGCTCGATGGAGTGCTCGCGTATCAGGAGGAACCAGACGGGGACAATCATGGCGACTAGGAGCAACCAGTACCACTGGCGCTGCACTTTGATGCCCTTCTGCAGGAAGAGATAGACGATGCAAAGGATGAGGAAGAACACGGGGCGCCTCCATGTGAAGGTGTGCTCATCGCCGTAGATGATGAACTGCAGCATCTTTGGAATGGTCAGATCGATGCCATAATAGACTTGCGACGTGCGTACGCCAAGCTGCTGGGATGCATCGGCCAAGAGATTGAAGTCGGTGAGACTATAGCCTACGACCCACTTGCTTGCCCATAGCAGGGCGTAGCCTACAGCCCAGGCTACGGAGGCCATGATGACCTTGCGCACTTCGTGCTTGGGACGGGCGAGGATGCACACCAACAAGGGCATGCCGAGGGTGAGCTGCGGTGTGGTGAGGAAGTCGAAGAATGACGTCACTCCTCCGATGATGAAGAAAGTGAGCACCAGGGATCGGCTACTGTCGGTGAGACGGGGATAGAGCATCACTGTCAGCATACCTAGGAACATCAGATAGAAACAGGTGGAATACTGCAGCGCGAATGGAACCACCGGGAAATAGAATATCAGCAGGCTGAGGAGGAACAGCAGCGCCTCGACTTTGCCTATACGTTGCCAGATGAGCCACAAGGTTGCCAGGCAGAGGAGAGACATCAGGATGCAGTTGAGGATGCGGAGGCCATGCAAAGTGAAGATGATGAGCATGGGCTTCAGGGTGACCAGATAGCCTTGCCAATAACGACCATAGTAGCACAGGTTGAGGCCGTCGGTTTGGCCGTGGGCTACGCGATTGGTGTAAACGGATTTGGGAGTATCTTCGTCGTCGAGGTCGTAGTAGGGGTTGAGCATGGCTGAACGCAGGGGATGCTGGGCATCGCCTGAGATGGCCAGATTGAGCATGGTGGCGTCGGTGTAGTTGTCGAGACGTCCCAGACGACCGCTTACTATATGTGCTCCTTGACCTTCCTGCATCAACTGCTGGGCTGAGGCGGAGACGTTGTCGATGATGAGCGACGACGGAATGCTGTAGGCTCCGAGCATCAGCAGGGTGAAGGTGAGGAGGAGGACGATGTAGGTGGTGAGGAGGAGGAGTATTGTTTTTTTCATAATAAAAAGATGGACAAGAAGGTGAAAATGGATTGGAGACGTTGGGCTTCAATAGGATTGTTTATATTCGGCTAAGGCCGTCCCCATGAATGGGGCCCCTTCCTTTGATTGCTGCATAGCATCAATCTGCGGGTCCGGAAAATGTGCTGCCTCAATGGCAGCAGAAAATTGCTATCGCAGAAAATATTAATTCGTCCATATTACTTTTTCCCCCTGTTATGTTTGCCAAATGGCAAAGGGGGGCAGAAGAACCATTGTGAAAATGGACGGTGCAAATATAGGGATTATTTGTGGATTTTCCAAAAAATGAGCGGGGATTTTGTGTTTTTCGGGGAAAATGCTTGGAGATTTGTGCTTTATTGCCTAACTTTGCGCCCAAACGACAAAAGCTTCTATTATGCCGCGTATTTCTTATATTGACATTGCCAAGGGCATACTTATCTCATTCCTCGTCATCCAACATCTGGTGTGGGTGTCGCAGATAATTGTGGAAGGACCGAACGACTTCATTAACACGCTTCACGACCTGGAGATGCCGCTTTTCATGGGATATTTCATGCAGGCATTCTTTGTCATTTCCGGGTTTTGCTCCAATTTCTCGTCTCCGTGGAGGGTCTTTTTGTGGAAGCAGGTCAAGATGCTGCTTATTCCGAACCTCGTCATTACGCTCCTTGTCAACCTGTACCATGGCACCTTCAGCGAAAGCTTCTACCACATCACTATGCTAGGAGGCTGGTTGTGGTTCTTGACGGCACTTTTCATCGGCAAGATTGTCTATTACTTCGTGCGTCGCTGGATCGGCAATGAATACATTATCTTTGCGCTATTCCTGGTGACGTCGTTTGTCGGCGTGTGTATGAACGACGTTGACCCGTTCTACAACTATTGGTGGCATCGTCATGTTCTCACACTTCTATTGTTCCTGGCTTTGGGCAATTGGCTGCGCAGGCATATTCATGACACGAGAATCTGGATGTTCGGTGTTGCGTATGTGGTTGGCATTGCGGCGTGTCATTTCCTCCATATCGATGTGCCTTACATCACTGCAAGTTTTCTGGTCACGAAGTATACTTGGGTGCTGCATCTGCTGATAGCTGGAGGCGGTTCGGTTGCGTTTCTGAAGCTTTGCTCGTACTTAAGGGATAGTCCTGTCTTTGAGTATATTGGGCAGAACTCGCTGGTGATCTATATGCTTCATCTGGACATACTGTATCCGCTGATCGAGAACTTCCAGGATGTCTATAACAAGAACACTACGGAGGGGTCGGTGATTGTGACGTTCGCTATTTTGACGACGACGATTGTGCTGTGCCTGCTGCTGGGGAAGGTTATTGGGAGGCGGTACCTGAGGTTTATGATAGGGAGGTAGAGGGCAGCCAAGGACGGCTGCCGACTAGAACGCGAAGGCAGCCATATACGGCTGCCGACGGAGACGAGACGCGGGGGCGCGACGAAATCGCGCCTTACGGAAAAGGAGAAGGGGGAAGGGGCAGCCAAGGACGGCTGCCGACGGAGACACGGGGGAAGGAGCAGCCAAACTTGGCTGCGACATTGACAGAAAGGGGGCAGCTGGATGGCTGACGGAGGGGGACAAGAAGGGGGCAGCCATGGATGGCTGCCCCCCTTTCTGTTTATGGGGTGTGGATGGATTTCTGGTGGGGAGAGATGTGGATGTGGTTGGGATGGACGGAGGGCTGGGGACGGCCGAGGAGGTCGTAGCGGAGCTGGACGGAGCCGTCGGGGAGCTCGATGACGGGGAGGTCGGAGCTGGACTTGTCGATGATGGAGAGGGAGGAGGCAACGGGGGATGCATTGTTAAGGAGCCATGCGTTGAATGCATTGACCTGAAGCGACTTGCCAGCGAGGACGAACTTATACTGGTTGAGGGCGTAGGCCCGCATCTGGCTGGTGTTGATGTTCTGGTCGGTGTAGGTGCCATTGAATGTCCAACCGATGACTTGCTGAGGTTGTGAAAGGTTGGTACCCAGGGAGGCGAAGTCCACAGGGATGGAGCCATCGTTGGGCGTCGAGACGATGAACGAGGAGCCCGTAGCCTTGAAGAGGGTCGGGGTGTTGGCATCGACGGAGGCAACCGGTTCGAAGGTCAGTGCATCCTGGCTTACTGCTACGAGGGTGTAGAACTGCAGACTGTCGGACGACTGCACTGCATAGGGCAGGCAGAGCGTACCCCATTGGGTGGACATCTTTCGACCATAGGCCACGATGTCGTCGCGGAAGAAGACATTGCCCGAAAGGAAGATCGAAGGATCGTCGATGTAATGGGAGACCTCAGTGAGGTCGATGGAGGCGCCTACGGGCAGCGATGCCTTCAAGAGGGCATGCTCATGCGTGCCGCCGTAGTTGCCGTGGTAGGCAGCCACACCATTGACGGGCGTGATGACGGGAGAATTGCCCACATAGATCTCGGTGGTGTAGGGACGGGCACGGAAGGTGCGTCCTTCGGTGTCGGTGACCATGACGTTCTGCAACGAGATGGTGTAGACGCCCTTGGGCAATGAAGAGCGCCAGGACAAGGCGAGCTTGGCAACATCGACGGCACGCGAAGGCGCGAGGAAATGGAAGCCCTTGCGACTGACAGTGACGTGGATGGTGCTGTCGGCCAAGGCGTAGGCTCGGGTCGAGAAGTCGGTGGTCGAGAGCGTGGGTGAGAGCTGCCAGAGACGTGTTGCTGTCAAGCCAGCGGGCAGCTGGACGTCGAACGAGACGTCGGCAACCTCGGTGACATTGTCGAAGGTAAAGGCAATGTCGGTATTGGCCTTGAAGGCGAAGGGCAACACTTCGAGGGCATAGTCGCCTTCGGCCGCATCGGTGACGAGCGAATCCTTGTGGACCTGGGCACAGCTGGCGCTGTAGCTGGTGAGCTGGTTTGCCTTGGCGATGGTGGTACGCGTCATGCGATAGACGTTGCGACCTGCATCGGGGTAGCGACCGACGGATTCGATGGCATCGTGGAAGCCGTAGGTGAGCGTGTCAGCCCAGGAATGGTCGGCAGCGGTGAGGATCACATGCTTGCCTTCGTCGTTGTCGAGCTTGAAAGGCGCGTGGATGTCGCGCAAGGCTTCCTTCTGATCACACCAGATGATCTTGTAGCCATGGGCCGGGATGATGGTGGAGACGGAGGAGCCGACGGACAGGTCGGAGCCAATGCGGTACTTGGTGGGATTGCCCAGCTTGTCGGAGATGTAGAGACCACGGAGGTCGATGTCGCGCGACGTGGTGTTGTAGAGCTCTATCCAATCGGCCTTCTTCTGAAGGTCGTTGATGTAGATGCCATTGTCGGCCGAGACTTCGTTGATGACCACGGGGGGGAGTTTGGACTGGACAGACGTGTTGGGCTGGAACCAGGCGATGAGGTCGGAGCCTTTGGAGGAAGGCAGCTTATAGCGTGCCTTTTTGCTCACGACGGAACCTGGCAGGGAGGTGATGAGGTCGAGGGATGCGCTCCAGTAGACGTCGGACGACGAGGCATTCTCGTTGTGGATTTCGACAGCTAGGACATTGGAGCCATTCTTGAGGACATCGCGCGGGAGGATGAAGGTGCGCTGGTCGGGATTGGCGGTAGCATAACCGGTGGCATAGGTGGCATAGGAGACCGTACCGGGAGACATGTTGTAGCGGTAGATCTCGTGCCCGTTGAGGTAGAGGATACAGCCATCGTCGACCTGGAAGGAGAGCTGGTAGTTGGAATTGTCGCTCAGCGTATCGATGGAGGCAAGGTTGAACGAAGTGCGCACGTAATAGGTGGGGCGTTTGTTGTTCTTGTTGCTGCCATAGTCGAACTTCGTCTTGATGTCTTTGATAGTATTGTCGGTGTCGTAGCCCATGGGAGTGGCACCTGTGGGCCAGGAGGCGACGCTATAGGAAGGTGCATACCACTGAATTCCATCGAGCGAGCCTTGGGTGTAGTAGCTCCAGGAGTTGGAGGTGGTGAAGATATGTTTGCTGGAGGTCTTGACTTCGCGCCAACCTACGAAGTCGTAACCGGCGGGAGCGTAGGCGTTGACTTCGGCAGGCGGGAAGAAGAGACCGTTGAACGTACCGTTGGTGATGGGCTGGTCGGCGAAGGTGAGGGCGGCAGAAGAGAGATTGGAGCGGAGCCTGACGGAGCGGGCCTTAGCAGACGACAGTCCGAAGGGCTTATATATCCTGAGGTAGTTGAGCAGTTCGGTCTGACGATGGGCAGACAGGCTGGAGATCAGATAGGCTGCAGAAGACCAGGGCGAGTCGTTGTGGTAGAGTGCCTGCGTGGGTGCTACACGTTCGCAGAGTTGGCAGATGATGGGTTCGCAACGGTCGGGATCGAATATCGAGGAAGCGACGAGGCAGAAGGTATCGATGAACTTCTTGAGGAACGTGGGGTTCTTGATGAGATTGAAGAAGAGGACGATGGGCTGCAGTTCGACCTGGACGGTGGCGGTTTCGGAGCCGTTGCCGGTGAAATAGGAGAAGGTGGAAAGCCGCTTCATCTCGAAGATGTCGAACGGTTCGTCGATCCAGTCCATGGCTTCGAGGTCGAAGAGCACAAAACGGAAGCGACCATCGACGGAGCGTGCACGCCAACCCTTGCAGTTGTTTTCGGGCCAGTCGGCATTGCGGAGGTAGAATTCGATGGCCATGTAGTTGCAATACTCGTCGATGTCGAGGAGCTGGCAGATCTGGGCATAGGCATCGTCGGAGGCTGCATTTCGGGAAAGGTCGAGGAGGTGCTGCATGGCATCGTAGGTGCCGCACTTCTGGACATATCCTGAATCGGTAGCAATCTCGAACTGGTCGATGTCGTCATCGTCGAGGCCGTAGTTGGCATAGACGAAGTGCTTGTTGCTGGGCTCGCGAAGGTTGATGGTGCCCATGTTGACGCCATTGACGATGTGCCAGATGGGCTGATAGGCCTGGTAGTCGATGTCGATGGACGAGCGGGCTACGATCTGCTGCAGGGCGACGTCGATGATGCGGCAGATGGTGTCGCTGCCACCATTGCGCACCAGCACGGACTTATGCTTGAGATAGGGTTTTTCTTCGAAGAATGGATAGGGAAGGGTGTTCTGCATCTCGTAGCGCTTGTTGGCATTGATGCGGAACGAGCGAGGCGTAAACGAACGGCTGTAGGCACCGATGCGCTTGATGCCAGCCTCCTGGTTGAGGAGGGAATGACCGTCGGACGAGAAATATTCGACGACACTGGGACGCTCCCAGTCGTTGTACCAGTTGCAGATACCGAAGGGACCATGGCTGGGACGACCGTTGACACCTTTGACAAAGATACCGATGGAGTCGGAGTAGAAGTCCTTGTCGGTGCCTGTTACGGCGAGGATGGGGAGGTCGATGTCGAGGTTGGACTTGATGAGGGAACGCGTGACGACAGGGCTGGGGAGATAACCTTCGCGGAAGAGGGCGAAGCGGAAGGTGCAGGTTGTGCTGGTCGAGAAGTGACCGGTGACAGATACCTGGCCATTGGTGCGCGTGGGAGCACTGCCGTCGGTGGTATAGATGAGGGTGCATCCTTCGGGGATGGTGACCTGGATGTGCTGAGTGCCGGAGGTGAAGATACGAGACTCGCTATCGACGACGGGCGGGTTGAGACGATAGTCGGAGAAAGGGCTGCCGATGTTGGAACGGCCGGGGGTTGGAGCTGCGCAAAAACTGTAGGTGTGGCCTCCATCGGTGGTGGAAGCCCACGAACAACGAGCTACGGACTGGGGGTAGACGAACGTGATGCGGTTGTGCCCCTGGACATCGTTGAAATAGAGGGTGTCGCCGTCGCAATCGAGCTTCAGGTCGATGTTGTGGGGTGTCCAGGTGGGGTCGTAGTTGTCGAACCAGAACAGGGTGTAGCCATGGGCGGGGACTTTGGTCGGGTCGTTGATACGGGCTTTGCGGGGGACGTTGGCATCGTCGCTGAAGAAATAGCCGGTGACATCGATGTCGGCGGAGGTGGGGTTGTAGAGCTCGACCCAGCTGCCGTAGTTGAACGACGGGTCGAGCCACTGGTCGATGTTGGAGCTGCACAGCTCGTTGATGACCAGGGCTTCGGTCTGGGCAAAGACGCAAATGTTATATATGGATATGGCGAGGAAGAGGGAGATGCGTTTCAAGGGAGGGGTGAGGGGGAAAAGGAAGTCGGAGGCCAAGCGGTCTTAGGAAGACAAAGGGCTATGACAACTCCTTGGCTCACAGAACGGAATGGGTACGATATGGCGTGGCGTGTTGGG
>JAZQBS010000135.1:0-2125 GCA_045545875.1 Bacteroidales bacterium | reverse complement strand
CGGCAAGGAGTATATCAACGGAAGCCGCGATATGCTGAGCCTCGAAAAGATGCCCCAGCGCATTGCTTTCATCGGCGGCGGCATCATCTCAATGGAGTTCGCCTCGATGGCCGTTGATCTGGGGCGCCAGGTGACGGTGATTGACCACGGAGGCCACACGTTGAAGGCTTACCCACGCGAGTATGTAGACGAAGTGGTGGAACGCATGGAGAAAAAAGGTGCTCAGTTCAAATACTGTGAAGATGTTTGCGCCATAGAGAAGACCGCCACAGGACTGCTTGTGAAGACTCAGAAGGGATTAGAGGTGGAGGCCGACTATGTGCTTCAAGCCACGGGTCGCCCTGTGAACTACGAGGACATGGGTCTCGAAGCTCTTGGCATCGAGGCAGGGCCTCGCGGCATCAAGGTGGATGACCATCTGCGTACTTCGGTGAAAAATATCTTCGCTACGGGCGATGCCATTGACAAACGCATACCCAAGCTGACACCTACAGCCCTCTTCGAGAGTCAGTACATCGCAGACTTGCTCTTAGGTAAGACCACGGAGCCTATCTGCTATCCTGCCGTGCCCAACCTCGTCTTTACGTTCCCACGTATCGCCCAGGTGGGTGTTGCTCTCGATGCTGCCCGCAAGGATGACAAGTACCGTGTGGTGGATGTGCCATACGGACAAGCATTCCTCTTCAACACTCACCACGAGACTGCCGCCAAGCTGGCGTTCATCTTCGACAAGGAGTCGAACCTACTTGTCGGTGCTGCCGCCATCGGTTCGGATGCAGGTGCATGGATTGACGTGCTGTCGCTCGACATCTCCAACAAGATGACCCGCGAACAGTTCGCCTACTACATCTATGCCTTCCCAACCACCACCTGCGGCCCTCTGATGATGCTCGGACAGGTATGGTAAATTTTTCCTCTGCTGGTTTGTCCTTCTGGTATTCCTCGTGGATGGAGTCTTGAAATTCCAGACATTGGTTGACTGTTTCGGCTCATACACATTGGTGGAGGTGTCATTGCTGTTATTGGTCATTCTACCTACAGCGGCTGTTTACAAATTCACAAAAGAACGATAAATCGGAATTTATGGACAAGATAAAAATACATGTATTGAGGACGGGCGAAGTGCGTGTTTCGCCCTACCTGCCGTTTGGCGGTGATGATTGTAGCATTATCAAGGCTTCGGGCATTACTACACTGAAGTCGAAATGGATATGGCTACCAGTGTTCAGTTTCTTGATTGAGCATCCGACAGGACTGATACTGTTCGATACGGGGTGGCACCGTGAGATGTCGCCCGATGGGGTGTATGACAAGCGGGCTCAGATCAAGTCGCTGGGTTCATGGTTCCTCTATCAGATTAATCAGGGACGCATCGCCAAGGGAGAGGCCATCGACGAACAATTGGCAAATCTCGGTCTGAAGCCCTCAGACATCGATTACGTGTTGCTTTCGCATCTTGATTGCGACCATGCCAACGGCTTACGGCTTGTGAAGGATGCCAAACATATCCTGGTGTCGGAGGCAGAGATGATTGGTACCACACGCAAGAACTTCCAGATTATGATTCGCTTTCAGAAACGATGGTGGGAAGGTGTTGACCTGAAAACATTTGATTGGAACGGTTCGGAAGGGCCAGTCGGCAAGTCATACGATGTGTTGGGCGACGGCAGTCTGGTGATGGTCAACATCCCCGGTCATAGCGAGGGCCTTTGCGCTTTGAAGATTCGTAATGCCGATGGCAAATACGTTCTACTCTTTGCCGATGGCGGCTATGCTACTAAATCATGGCGCGACATGATTACCTCTGGCATCACGCTCGACAAGCAGATGCAACGCCAATCGCTCCAATGGATTCGTGAGCAAAGCCTTTCACCTGATTGCATCGAGTCACTGGCAACGCACGATACAGACGTTCAGCCACATGTAATTAATTTATAAATCGGAATTTTATGATAACATTTCAATTCTTAGCGTACAACATAACGGTTTTACTAGTCATTGCTCATTTCCTTGATAGTGCTAAAGAACGAGAATGGACGGACTTTATATATAAAGGAAGTTTTAGCTTTTGGTTCATTACATCATTAGTGCTGATTGGCTTGGCACTTGCTGGCATTGTTCCTGT
>JAZQBS010000134.1:0-8348 GCA_045545875.1 Bacteroidales bacterium | reverse complement strand
GCCAAGGAGTTGTCATAGCCCTTTGTCTTCCTAAGACCGCTTGGCCTCCGACTTTGATCGTTTATGTCAACGGCGTTGAGGCAATGCGCTACAACATGCCCAGTGGAAACGTTACCTACAACACCTACTCCACAACTTTCGCCCAAAGCAACCCCGACACCGGCACTGCCAACCTCAATGCCTCGCTCTTCAGGAAGGGCACCAACGTCATCGCCGTCGAAGTGCACAACAATTCCGGCTCTTCGACCGATATCTATTTGAGTGCCTCGTTGTCCGAAAACATGACGTTGGGTGGTGACTTGGTGTGCAGCGATCCCGAATATGAACTCCCTGCAAGCAGCCGCGACCTCATCGCCTGCTTCGAACCCATTGCTTCGACCGACACCCCTCTCCCACCTGTCATCATCAACGAGGTAAGCGCCGACAATGGCATCTACATCAACGACTTGTGGAAGAAATCCGACTGGATAGAACTCTACAACACCACCAATCAGGACATCGACCTCGCGGGCATGTATCTCTCCGACAAGGTGAACCTGCCCGACAAGTGGCAGATAGGCTCCGACCTCGCCGACGATGCCCCCGTTTCGACCATCATTCCCGCCCACGGCTACCGCATCATCTGGTGCGACAAGGAAGAGGGCATCCGCGACCTGCACGCCCCGTTCAAGCTCGAAAACGTCGATCAGAGCCAGGTCATCCTTTCGGCTGCCGATGGCTCGTGGCATGACACGCTCACCTATTGCGCCCATCTCCCCACCGAGACCGTCGGGCGCTATCCCGATGCTTCGCGCAACGTCTATCTGATGACGCGCACCACCATCGAGCGCACCAACCAGCTCACCACCATCGCTGCCACTGTCGAGCAACCCGCCGAGAGTGCCATCCAGCAGGTTCTCTCCGACGACATCCTCGACGACCGCTACTCCATCTTCGACCTCAATGGACGCCTCGTCCGCGAAGGCCGTGGCTCCCTCTCCGAGGACCTCCCCTCGGGCGTCTATATCGTCCGCAGCAAGAGCTCGGCGTATAAGGTCGTGGTGCCTTAGAAAGTAATATTTCGGCCGCAGGATATAGTAGAATGACCAATCTCTGCCAAGAATGGTCTTTCACAAATTGCGGATGTATTTTGTCTGCTATTAAAGTACATTTACCGATTTCGTCAAAGAAATTGTTCGCAGCCGCCAACTTCCAGCTGGCATCTAAGAAGTCCTTGTTAATTATTGAGCCAAAATATGGATATCCAGCACTACTACATCGAGAAGGGACAGGGTGAGGAGACGATAATCCTGCTGCATGGCAATGGGGAGAACTGCACCACATTGCGCGAGCCCACATCCTCAGTTTCTCCGATGGCGGCAACATCGCTATGATCTTCGCCCTGCTGCATCCCGAACGCGTCGATAGGCTGATACTGAACGGTGCCAACCTCAATGCTCGCGGCGTGAAGATCCTGACGCAGTTCCCCATCGAAGTCGGCTACCGCTTCGCTCGCCTGTTCGCAAGGTTGAGCGCGAAGGCCAAGGCAAACGCCGAGATGCTCGGCCTTATGGTGAACGACCCCAACGTTGCCCCCTCCGAACTTGCTGCCATCCATGCCAGGACGCTGGTGATAGCGAGCACTCACGGTATGATAAAGGATGCCCACACGCGACTAATCGCGCGGAGCATCCCCAATGCTGAGCTCGTGCTGATCGATGGCTCCCACTTCATCGCCAATGAGAAGCTGGAGGAGTTCAATCGTGCCTTGCTCGCGTTTTTATAGTGTTACTTGATTAGCACCTTTCGGCCATTGTGGATGTAGAGACCCTTGGCAGCGGGCTTGGTGGTGAGGCTACGGCCATCGAGGGTGAACCAGGCATTGGAAGCTGGGATGTCGTTGGTGGAGTCGATGGTCGGGATGTCAACAGTAGTGTTGGCAATGTAGTCGGCCTCGAGAGCCCCGATCTTGCTGATGACATTCATGACGAAGAGCAAGGCTGCGTCGACGTGTCTGCCTTCGGAGGTATAGGTTTCGAGCTTGTCGTCGCTGATGCCGCATTTGTCACGCAGGAAGTCGCGCATATGCTCCATGTTGAAGTAAGGCACCACCTCGTCGTCGGCTGAATGATAGAGGAAGAAGCGGGTGTCGGGATTGGGCGTCCAGTCGTAGCAGACGGAGTTGTCGTAGATAGCCTGGAAGTAGGAATCCATTGCGGGGTTGGAGCGTGAGATGTTGTCGGTGCGCAACATCTTGCTGATCTGGATGCCTGTGGTGGGATTGCCGCCGATGCAAGCGAAGATGGAGTCGTTGATTTCGTCGGTGGTGAGCGCCTTGCTGTCGTTCCATTCGATGAGCTTGGTGTCGAGGGGAGCGTGGAAGATGTCGCTATAACTGATGTCGAGGTTTGCACCTTCGATCTGACCTTCGACGATGAGCGAGATGCCACACGGATAGGGGAAGGTTGCATTGGGAATGAGCAGCGTATCCATCATGGCGTTGAGGTCGTAGGGTCCGTCGCCGCAGAGGGTATAGTCGATGCGGGAGATGACTTCGGGATTGACCTCGTGGGTGTCGAAATAGCGCTGAACGGCCATTGAGGAGTGTCCGCCCTGCGAATAGCCGAACTGTGCAAAGAGGTCGGCGACGGAGTAACCCATCTTCTTGAGCAGACGGCGTGCGGCACCGACGGCATCGATGTGGTTGATGGCGGTGATGTCGGCAATGAGGTAGGCCTGCGGCTTGTCGTCGGTCACGCCAAAGCCGTAGCTGTCGGGGCTGACGATGATGAGGTTGGGGCCGAGGGTAGCGAAGGGACCTTCGATCAGTGGGTTACTGTTGACGGTGGGCGCCTCGTCGCGCTTGGTGATGGTGAAGTGGTTGTTGAGCACAAGTCCGCTGGCGTTGAATTCCTTGCCGGCGATTTCGAGCAACGCAGTGCGCTCGAAGATGCGCTGGGGGAAGAAGAGAGCTGAGGAGAGTGTGACGGGTGTGACGCCATCGGGAGCCACGCTCTCGTAGGTGTAGTTGACGCGATAGTAGGGCATCGCGCCCATCATGTTGAACGTCATCAGCGTGGTGTCGGTGATGACTTCTTCGGCCGAAAGGCTCAGGGTGCACGCCATGAGGAGTGCGGAGAAGTAGAATTTCTTGTTCATAAATTGTGTTTTTAGAATTAGTTATACGCCGCAAAGATCAGCTTTTGTGGTGAAAATACCAAAATAATGATTAAAAAATAATGCCGAAAAGTGAAATAAAATTATTTTTTTATGGTTGATTGAATAAAAATCAGTATCTTTGCGCAGTTTTAACAATAAAGAAGAAAGTTATGATTAGAATGTTTGTTATGCCGACTTGCCCATACTGTGACTATGTGGAGAAGCAGGTCGAAGGAAATCCTCGTTTTGAGGTGATTGACATTAGTAAACACGTCCACAATCTGCAAATGTTCATCGACCTGAGGGACAACAATCCTGCTTTCGATGAGGCTAAGAAGATTGGGGACATTGGTATTCCCTGCTATGTGCTTGAGGACGGCACGGTGACACTTTCGTCGAAGGATGTTGGCCTTGAGCCACTACCCGATGACTTTGGTGCCACCTGCAGCATTGACGGAAAGGGGTGCTGACGTCATTTATAACACGAATTATCAGGAATTTACGTGAATTAATAATATGAGTATTACACAACGTATTTTTGCAGTTATGCTGGGGCTGAGCGTCCTGACAGGCTGCAGTCAGAAGAACAATCAAAACATTAACGAAGACATGAAGAATGAGAACGTGCAGGCCGTAGAAGGCCGCAAGAACTTTGGGACAAGCCAAGCTTTGATGACCACGCCCCAACCGTGCGTGATGCTCGCCACTTGGGATAAGGACCACAATCCCGACGTGATGATGGCCGCGTGGGCAGGACAGTATGACTATAAGCAAATCGTAGTCAGCCTGAGCAAGCACAAGACCACTGACAACCTAGAACTCACGGGTGCCTTTACCGTCAGCTTTGCCGACGAGCGCACCGTGGCCGAGTCGGACTATTTTGGCCTTGTGAGCGGCAACGATGTGCCCGACAAGGTGGCCAGGGTAGGCTTTACGGTTACTCCCAGCCCCAATGTGGATGCCCCCATCATCAACGAGTATCCGCTGACGCTTGAGTGCAAGGTGATTAGTTTTTCCGATGGCATTCTGGTTGGCGAAGTAGTGAACATGAGTGCAGACGAGAGCATCCTTGACGAAAAGGGACGCGTCGATCTGGGCAAGCTCAAACCGATCGTATTCGATGCCGCAGCCATGTGCTATCGTGCCATCGGCGACAGCGTCGGCCAGGCCTGGGGAGCTGGAAAGAAGTTTACGGGACAACAGGAATGATAATCGGGACTTTAATTTAGAGAAGGTGAAAATGGCAGACAACCTCGGCCTCAATGGGATTATTAATATGCGGCTAAGGCCGTCCCCAAGAATGGGGCCCCTTCTTCGAATGCTGACTTAGCAGCATTTCGAAGACTGCCGGAAAATGTACTGCCTCAATGGCTGCAGAAAATTGCGCAAATGCGCAGAAAATAAAACGGGCGGAGATGACATCGATTCATCCCCGCCCGAAAATTTTTATCTGATTTGCACCTTCTTGACCAGAGGGCCCTGGCGCACGATATAGATTCCCGTGGGGAGAGCGTGGAGGTCGGCGCCGAGGATTTGGCCGCTGAGCGAATAGACGCGGTAGGGACGGCTGAAATCGATGTCGTCGGGGTCGGAATCGGAGACGGTTGAGATGCTTTCGGGGACATAGGTGTAGCCCAGACGATTGTCCATCCATTCGACGCGCTTACGGATGAAGTCGCGCACATTCTCCACCTCTGCTTCATAACTGCCCCAGATCCTGGGGTTCTGGTGAACTATCCTATTCATGATTGGCCAACGGAGGAAATTGAGTTTCTGCGACTGGAGGAGCTCCTCCTCCATCGAATCGACGAAGGCAACGAGATGGTCCTGGTCAATACCATTGTGTCGAGCCTCGTCCCAGATCGCGAGCAGTTGGTCCTTCGTGCTTTCGTTTCGAACGACTATCTTATCGACAAAACTGCGCATATTGCCCGCACAGCTTCCACCCGATCGATAGACGAAGTCTCTCATTTCGTTGGGTGGCGTGATGCGCTTGTCGTTGTTGAAAGCGAGGTCGAAGTCCCATACGGGCCCTGTGTAGATGGTGTCGTTCTGGCGATGTTTGTACATGAAGACGCTCCAATAGGTGTCGATGTTGCCCGAGAGTTCACCCACGAGGAAATGGCGCAGGAAGGTGTTGAGGTCGAGGTAACTGCTCCAGTTGTTCTCCATCCTGTTGAAGTGATTTCGGATGTAGTTCTTCTGCGCATAGGTTATGCTATCTTCGTCGGGCGACTTGATGGAGACGGGCTTTCCCTGATTGGAGTAGAAATAGGAAATTTCCCAATCGGCATAAGCATCAATCTCGAAAAAATAACCGCCTGTGAGCGCATCGCCGCTGTTGTCGCGTGGTGTCATCTCCTCGATATTGACACGATCCTTGTGGACCTGAACCTGGTCGCAAAGCTGGTAACATCCCTTGTATTCACCGTTGAGCAGCACATCGACGGCACGGCCGTAGGGAGTGTAGGGCATGCCCAACCGTCGACTCAGCTCGAAGGCCAGCAGGTTGCGCATCAGCGTCTTGTCGCCATAGTTGTTGATGAGTGTCCACTTTTTGGCGTGGGCAGGTGCATCGAGCACGTGCTGCTTCTTTTCGAACTTGATGCGCCAGGGCTTCTTGGGAAAATCACGCGAAGCATTGCCGCGTTCGCGGATGGTGCCGGGTTCGGAGAGCAGGGCGAAGGTGCTGTCGCCGATGATGGTGAACTGCGCCTGTATTTCGTTGACTTTGTCGCGGGGAACCGTGTTGTTGATGGTGTGGATGCTTACGGTGGGCAGGTTCGTGATGCGGAAAAGGTTTGAGTGGTCGCCCATACCTTCGTGACCATAGAACTCGAGCTCGGCGACGAGGGCATAGCTGGAGGCCGGTCCTACGTAGCGCACATAGCGGAAGCCCTGGGAACAGGCGACCTCGGCATAACTCATCTCCCCCGGTTTGCCCACCTCGCCGACACTCCTGATGATGTGAAGGGGCAAGGCATCCATGAAGTCGGGGCTATTGGCACCCTCGAACACGCCGAGGATCATACGGCTGGGGACGTTGTCGCGAGGCATCCACCCTACCCTGGTGATGACGTGACGTTCGCCCAGGTCGAGGCCTGCCCAGCCGTAGTTGAAGGTCGTAGCAGAGAAGTAAGTGCCAGGATTTCCGTCGAAAGCCTTGTCGGCGTTGTTGAGTACGGTTCCCGTCAACAGGTCATCTGCAGCCAGCGACATCATGCTGACTGCCAACATAAAGGCTAACGATATATAGAATCTTAACATGACGTATCCAGACTTTTTGATTTAATATGCAAATTTATATAAATCATCTCAATTCCCCAAACTTTTATTTCTTGTTTGTTGATGTTTGTGCAAAAAAGGTAATGACGTGTATCAGAAATCCGAAAACTGCATGGTGAAGATGTCAAAATTATACCATTTAATAAAACATAGTGTCTATATGTCATTTTTTTAATGAAAAACGTGTCGATTGTTTCGTGAAAAGTAGATATTTTAAAAGCTGAATGTGATTGTCTTCGACGATGGAAAGACACAGATAGTAAATGTGAAATAATCTACAGCACTTAATAGATATGAAAAAGAATTATAATATTCCGTTATTTCGGATTCGATTTGTGAAGACTTCTGACGTGATTGTCACCTCCGACCCGCAGATCTCCGATGACCCTTCCGATGAAGGCCAGCAACTGACTAAACGTCGAGAGGGTTCATCCGATTGGGATAATTACTGATGGACTTTGGATGGATAGTATATTTCCTTGTAACAAAAAAGCCTTGGCCGAATGTGGTCAAGGCTTTAATTTTTTCATATAGGATCGTGGCGAATCGTTCATGATTTGCTTGAACTTGCGGAAGAACGACGTTTCTGAAACGAACCCCGATTCGGTGGCAACATTTTCCATTGTCATCATGGGATGTTCGGCCATCAAGGCGATAGAGTATTCGATTCGCTTTCGGTTGAGGTAAACGGTGAATGAATAGCCGTACGTAGTATTTATCGCCCTTGAGATGTAAAGGCGGTTGGTGGCGAGCTCCCTAGCAACATCACGGATTGTGAGTTCGGGGTTTCGGAACAGTAGCTCATCGTTCATGATGGCTTCTATCTTTTGAATCAGTTCTTCCATTATTGAAAATCGTCAGTTAATAATGAGAATCAAAATGAGAATACTATGTTAAAGGTTTATGCTGTTATATTTGCGGCAAAGGTATGCCTTTATTATCATCAAACCAAGCCCAAACAGCAATATTTTTGATATTTAACCTTAATTAACAAATGGGGGGGGGTAAAAACGGGAGATTAAGAATGCTGACTTGGGTATGAATGTTTTTGAAGAATGTTAGAATAGCTGGTTGAAGTTTTGGCCTTAAGTCCTTGAAATATAAGTTTTGCATTCCTATAATAACTGATAAAGTCATTTTTTATTCCCAATTTTGCGTTTTTCGGGCGAAATACTTTGTGGATTGAAGAAATTTAATTAACTTTGCGGCGTATATTATTATTTATGAGTAAACATCCTTACTAAAACCAACACAAATGAAAAAGACATTTCTTTTGACACTTGCCCTGGCTGTGGTTGCAACCGCTTGTAACAAGCAGCAGACGACCGAGCCGGCTATTCCTCGTGATGCAGAACTTGAAGCCAAGATTGAGAAGAAACTGGCTGAGATGTCGCTCGATGAGAAGATCGGTCAGATGCTCGAACTCAATCTCGACGTCCTGGGTGGCATGAAGTTTGAGAATGCGAAGATTGACCGCGATAAACTTCGCAAGACATTGCTTCAATTCGGACAGGGAGAACAGGCTGTGGCCGAAGTTCTGAAGAAGAGCGATGAAGAGATCATGCAGCAGATGGGCGGCTATGGCCTCGACATCTTCACGAGCGACACCAAGCGTTCGTGGGAACTCAACGAGACCGTGCTCGACACGACCATCAGCAAATGGAAGGTGGGTTCGGTGCTCAATGCCCCTGGCAAGGCCGGAACTGTTGAGCAATGGCAGCGCTGGATTCCGCAGATCCAGGAAAAGTCGATGCAGTACCTCGGCATCCCCGACATCTATGGCCTTGACAACAACCACGGCGTGACCTACGTGCAGGGCGGCACACTCTTCCCGCAGCCCATCAACCTCGGCGCCTCGTTCAACATCGCCTTGGCCAAGGAAGTCGGATCGTAGCCATGTCGTTCTGTGAGCCAAGGAGTTGTCA
>JAZQBS010000133.1:0-58314 GCA_045545875.1 Bacteroidales bacterium | reverse complement strand
GGGCTATGCCAACTCCTTGGCCCACAGAACGACATGGCTACGATCCGATTTGTGTATGTGGGGGAAGGAGAGCAGGGGTGAGGGGTTAAGAGGGGTTAAGAGGGGTTAAGATGGGTTCGAAGGGTTAAGAGGGGTTCGAAAGGTTAAGAGGGGTTAAGAAGGGTTAAGAGGGGTTCGAAGGGTTCGAAAGGTTAGGAGGAGTTATTGTTTGAACGCCTTTTGGCCTGGGCTGATGGTGATGCGGCCCTTGTCTTCTTTCACAGGACGACCAAAGAGGTCGTAGTGGCGGTCGGCGGGGGCGTCGTCGATGGTGATGGTCTCGATGCCTGAGGCATTATAGACACGCACTTCGATGGGGGCAGGAGTGGACGATGCTCCGTCAGCACCAGTGATTTTGAGGAGTTGTTCGTCACCATAGGCATCGCGATAGTAGGGACGGGCATAGTATTTCTTCATACCCTTGGCTTCGGAGAGCGTACCGCGGATGGTGATGGTGTCGGACAGGGTGCTCATGGCTATCTCTACATCATTGTCGATAGTAAAAGCTGGTTGTACATTAGTACTTTGACCAGAGTAGAAACGGATGCCCATGCGGTCGGAGAACTTGCCACCCTCGTTGCTGACAATCAGCTGGAACTCAATTTCGCCATCGACCTCGCAACGTTCGGTAAGAAGTTGGGGAGCTTCGAGAAGGTGAAGCGAAGCGGGCGATTCCTCGGTGAACTTGGAAGAGAAGGCGATTGGGGTGTCAGTGGGGCAATTGGGAAATTCAATGTCCATTGGGATGTTGTAGGCGTAGAGCCGAGCACGCCATTCTCCTTCTTCGGTGATCAGGAAGGGAATCTTGGCTGTGTAGGTTCCACCTGCAGGAATGAAGACGTGCAGGTCAGGACAGTCGCAGTCGGGGATATCGGTCTCTTTCCCGTCGGGGGTGATGATTTCGAGAGAGATGGCACCACTGAAAGGATCGTTGCCAAGGTTGACAAGGTCGATGGTGGCTATGTACTCTTTGCCGACGGCAAGCTCTTGTCCCTGGAGGCTGAAATTGCGACCTTCGATGATGTTGGTGCCTGAGCAACTGGTAATAGCGGTGATAAGTTCGTCCTTGACGGAGAACTCTATTTTCGGAGTAAAATAATAATGGGTGGGCACTTCGCAAATCACCGTGTCAGCACCGAACTGCTCGAAGCAAAGCTTGGCAGAATAGTCGCCATCGGCCAACCCTTGGGCATAGCCATAAGTATTGGTCCATGCATAATAGTACCGGTTGTGGCGACGATCCCATGTGCCGTAGGGGTAGATTGTAATGGTGTCGCCCATTTCATATCGCACATGTTGACCGAGATCATTGAGCACCTCAATGCCGCTCACACCTATCAGCGTATCGTAGGACGTATTTTCGAAATAGGCACTTAAGACGTACGCATACTCGTTGCTGTTGAGCCATGCACCGCTTGACTTGACTTGACTGTATAGGCGACCAACGCCTTTTTCGGGGCAAACCTGAATGACGGCATTTTGGCCCAGGCAGAAACCTAATTCAGTTTCGGTGGCACCGATGCCTGCTCCATACGGATTGAGAATGTTGATGTCGAAGTAGCCGTTGTACCAACCATCCCAACCCCAGTTGACGTGGAAGAGACCATCCTTGTCGATACCATCGATGACGAAGGCGTGCCCCGCCTCGTCACTGCTGGCCGAGAAGATGATGGGTCGACCTGCCTCAAGTTCGCTGATGAGCAGTTCGTTCCAATCGTCGAAGGAAAAGCTTTCGCGATAGACGGTTGTAGCGCGCTCGTTATAATCGAAATAATCTCGGAGGGCTTGGGGAATGTGCTCGTTATAGGTTCCACTGCCACCTGCTTCCCACATCATGTCGATGGACACGCCGCAATGATAGCTGAGTTTGGCAGCCTCTGCTTCTTGTTCGGGAGTAGGATGGGCATTCCAACCATATTTTGGCAGCATCAGGTCCCAGTTGTAGGTGACAGAATCGAAGTTGACGGTGTGGGTAGTGCCATTCCATCTCCAAGTGTGTGAGCCTGTTCCCTGGTTGGGATGTTTCCAATAGAGCATAACTTGGGCCATTGCTGTAGCTACGCATCCTACGGGAGTACCTGGTGGGCACAGACGGTTGTATGGATCGGCCTGATCCCATTCGATTCTGCCAAGCAGAGGACGGATGACCTTCGATGTGGCACGTTGGGCAGAATTGCTGCCCAGTTGGAGCTCGGGATGTTCGGCGACATAGGTGGCACCTTGATCGACACATTCGAGCCAGAATTGCATATTGGAAGGTATTTTAGCATCGGCAGGAATGGGGGTATCGGTATATCCCATGACAATGGTTTCGGAGGAGGGGGCGGCAACGACTTGCATACGACCTGAAGGAACAACCTCCATATCGACGCGCTGACAGTGCTCAACCTGCAGACGGCTGCCGGGTGTCAAAGGCTGGGAAACTTGTGCAAAAATGTTCGTGATTCCAACTCCTGCTATCGCAAGGCAGAGAAGGTGTCGATAAACTGAGAATGGCATGTATCGTTTACTTTAAAGTTTATAAATTGAGCGACAAAGATAGTCAGAAATCTTAAAACCATCAAAGATTTTTCGAAATATTTTGTCTTTTTGAAAAAAATGACGCTGAAAATTTGGAAAATAGAAACTAAAGTGATAACTTTGCCGCTTAATTATGAATAAAATGTTGCATTCTGTCGTGCGATATGGATTCGCAGCGGCTTTGATGGTGCTTGCTTTACCGGGATGTGCCCAAAGCAAGACACAACGGGTGAATGAGGAGATAGCGCGAGCATCAGTGCGTTTCAATGACGCTCCGCCTGTTGTCGATGCTAATAGGCGTTATCACTTGCCAGTCGATACACGCCCCGCGCTGTCGGGCAATTATGGCGAATTACGTCCTGATCATTTCCATGGTGGCTTGGACTTCAAGACTGACCAAACCATCGGACATCCTGTCTATGCCTTTTCGGATGGTTATGTACGTCGAGTGGGTATCAATGCCTACGGCTATGGGTTGGCGCTCTACGTGGAGCATCCTGACCTTGGACTTACATCGGTGTATGGACATCTTGACACGTTCAGCAAAAAGATATGGAAGAAAGTGCGTGAGCGCCAGGTCAACGAGGAATTGAACAACTGTGATATTACTTTTGGTCCAGAGGATTTGCCTGTGAAGTATGGCGAAGTGATTGCTTTAAGCGGCAACACTGGTAGTTCGGGAGGACCGCATGTTCACTTCGAACTGCGCAATATCCCCGATGATGACAATGACATCTGCTACGACCCGATGATGTTTTTCTTGCGCGAACTGAAAGATACGCAGGCTCCACGCATCAGCTTCATTTATCTCTATCCGCAGCCAGGCGAGGGATTGGCCAACGGCATGACTACACGTCAGGTGAGTCCCGTAACAGGTGTTTGTGCTACAACAGGTGGCATTGGAGGCAACGTAACGAAGCCTTTCACCGCTTGGGGACGCGTTGGTCTGGCTCTCAAGGCCTATGACTATATGGACGGACAGTCAAATCGCTATGGTGTGAAGCAGTTGCGCCTGCTGATGCGCCTTGAAGGACAATTTGCCGACAATGGAGAACCACTGTACCAGGAAATCTTCAGTTTCAGACAGGATGCCTTCCGCTATTCGGAGAATCGTTTCAACAATACGGTGACCGACTATGCAGCATGGGTGGGACAGAAGTCTATGATTATGAAGTCGTTCATTGAACCCGGCAACTTTTTGCAGCAGGTCGATCCTGCCGTGGGTGATGGCATTGTGGACATCAACGAGGAGCGTGCTTATCATTTTGTCTATGAACTTACCGATGCACATGGTAATTTCACTTCACTCGATTTCAGCATTCGTGGTGTGCCCCCTACAGAACCCATTCCTGCAGTAGAGCATAATGAAGCCTTCTGGGCACAGGCAATGCAGCCTTTTGAGATTGATACGGCAGGATGCTACTTCCGTGCAGCACCTGGGGTGTTCTACACAGATGTGGATTTCCGTTTCAGCATTGCCGATAAAGCACAAGCCACGCGTACAGTGACGCGTTACCGCAAGAACCGAAAAGGTCGCCGTATTGCCTACAAGGCTGAAGAGAAGTACGATGTGCCTTGCGTTTCGAAGGTCTATACCTTAGGTGAAACCTTGATACCGCTGCACACCTGGTGCGAACTGAGCATCGATGTGCCCGATTCGGCGGTACATCCCGAACAACTCTATCTGGCAAATGTCGATGGCGAAGGTGCTGTGAGAAACTCCAGTTATGAGGCTCCTACAAAGAAGGGTAAGCCGGCCCGCATCAGCGGACAGGTGCGCCAATGCGGGCGTTATGCCATTCGACGCGATGGTAGCGGTCCAGAGGTCACTTTGTCGAAGGTGAGTTATCAGAAGATACAACTCGACATCGTCGATGCGGGCTGTGGCGTAGGTCGGCACAAGGTAACCATCGATGGCAAGTTTGTGCCCTTTAATATGGACAATACGGGTCACTATTTCGGTGAACCCTGCTACTACGGGATTACCCAAGGCCGCAATCATAAGATCGAGGTCTATGCTGTGGATCGTCTGGGTAATGAGACGAAGGTGAATTTTGAGAAGAATTTTTGATTGATAAAATATAAACAATGAACAAGAGAATCATCGCGGCCGCAGTGCTCAGTGCGGCCATTGTGCCAGTGACATTGGCATGCACCAACCTGCTGGTGGGCAAGAAGGCATCAGTGAACGGTTCGACCATGATCAGTTACAATGCCGACAGTCATCAACTCTACGGCGATCTGCAATTTACCCCTGCTGCTGATCATCAGGTGGGAGAGATGCGTCAGGTGATTGATTGGGACTCTCAGCGTCCTTTGGGACAGATCCCACAGCCTGCTCATACTTATCGCGTGGTGGGCAACCAGAACGAATGGCAGGTGACCATCGGCGAATCGACATGGGGAGGTGACCTCAGCTTGATGGATACGACGGCTATCGTCGACTATGGCTCGCTGATGTATATTGCCTTGGAACGTAGTCGTACGGCACGCGAGGCCATCGACGTGATGACGCAACTGGTGGAGGAATACGGCTATGCATCCGAGGGTGAAACCTTCTCGATAGGCGATCCAAACGAAATATGGGTGATGGACCTCATTGGAAAGGGAACTCCTGGCGCGCCTATCTGCGATGGCAAGGCCACGGGACAGAAAGGTGCCGTCTGGGTGGCTCGACTGATTCCCGAGGACTGCATCTCGGGTCATGCTAACCAGGCCCGCATCCATACTTTCCCACAGGTGGGACGCAAGTTGAAGAAGGTGGCATCGGTGATCAATTATCCTGGTTCGAACCTAAAGACCAAGAAATACCAGCGTTATGAAGTGGGCGATTCGTGCTATTTCAGTGCAGACCTCATTTCATTTGCACGTCAATGCGGCAAGTATGCGGTTGATGGTTCTGACCAGAACTTCGACTTTGCCATGGCTTTTGGTGAGCAGGACTATAGCTCTTATCGTGGTTGCGATGGTCGTGTTTGGGCATGGTACAACCGTTGTGCCAAAGGTATGGACCGTTATTTCCCGTTTGTTGATATGCAGGGCAAGCCTTCAGCTCATGGATATGTGAACGACAAGGGCGAGCAGGTGGAGATTCTTCCCCTTTACATTAAGCCTGATAAGAAGATCTCTCACCTCGACGTTCAGGCAGCAATGGCCGACCACTTCGAAGGAACACCTTGGGACATGACACAAGACGTGGGTGCTGGCCCCTTCAAGGTGCCTTACCGCTGGCGTCCGATGCACTGGAAGGTGGAGGCCGACGGCCCGAAAGATGCGCCTACCTATCTGCACGAACGTGCCATCGGCACCCAGCAGACAGGTTTCACGTTTGTAGCTGAGATGCGCGGTTGGTTGCCTCGTGAGGTTGGTTCGAAGACATGGTTCGGCGTGGATGACGCCGCTACGGCCCTATATGTACCTATATATAATAATGTGTTGGCTGTGCCAGAGTGTTTGCGTCCCGGCAATGGCGATTTGCTGACGTTCTCATGGACCTCGCTCTTCTGGATGACGTCATGGGTGTCGCAGCAGCGCTATACTCGTTGGTCGGATATGAGTATCGATGTGGAGGCTGTGCGTGATTCGCTTTTTGCACGTTGGGACAAGCAGGAGGCCGAAGTTGATGCACATGCCAAGGCACTTATCGAAGCTGGTAATGAAGCAGAAGCAACAAAGTATCTGACAGGTTACTGTGCCACCGAGGCCAATGCGGCAACTGCTTGCTATAAGGACCTGGCAGTCTATCTGCTCGTGAAGTATCTGGACGGAAACATCAAGAAGGAGAAAGATGGTAAGTTCCAGCGTACCCAATGGGGTGTGCCCGTTTCGCCTATGCAGCCTCGCTATAGTGACGACTTCTATCGCGCCATTGTCAGACAGCGTGGCGACGAGCTTTTGGTGAAGTAATATCGCGACAAAAGATGAAGGGTCGCCAATCCTTCGGATTAACGGCCCTTATCTTCTAACTCTGGGCTTCCCAGCTATAGAGTTTCGGTTCTTTTCGCGTGTTCTTCATGTTTAAGGTCGAGATACGTCTGTCATTCTGTAAGTATAATAGCTTTTATCTTAATGCGCTGCAAAGATACGACAAATAATTGATTGCACCAAATATTTGCGCAGAAAATTGCGCAAAATTGCGCATTTTTAACATTTATTATCAAATAATGGAACGAAAAAAGAAGAAATTGCCTATTCTTGCGGGCATAAAGATTGAAAGATATGCTGCCGAGGGCAAATGTGTAGCGCACTTTGATAGTGTAGGTAGCAATGGAGGCATAAGCCGTGACAAGGAAGGCAATCAGATTCGTAAGGTTCTCTTTGTGCCCTTTGCGGCTGAAGGTGACGTCTGCGATGTGCAGATCCTGAAATCGCGCAGTTCTTATGCCGAAGGGAAGATTGTCCGTCTCATTGAGCCATCTCCCGTTCGTGTGCAACCAGTGTGCAACATGTTTGGCGTTTGCGGAGGTTGCAAGTGGCAGCATGTGCCCTACGAGGAGCAATTGAAGTTCAAGCAGCAGCAAGTAATGGATGCCTTGCAGCGTATCGGAAAGGTGGAGTTGCCGACGTGTCATCCTATAGACGGGTCACGCGAGACGCTACGCTATCGCAATAAACTTGAGTTCACGTTCTCGAACAAGAAATGGATCTCGTTTGAGGAGATGGACGAACTGCGAGCCCAAGGCAAGGAGGTGCCTATGGAACCTGGCGTTGGTTTCCATATCCCGGAGAGTTTCGACAAGGTGTTGGATATCGACCATTGCTATCTGCAGGAAGAAATATCAGACGAGGTGCGACTTTGGGTCAAGAAATATGCCATCGAGAATGGTTTGACATTCTACGACCTGCGTCAGCGTCATGGTCTGCTTCGCAACATGGTGGTTCGCACGGCATCGACGGGAGAGAAGATGCTGATTGTCGTTTTCGGCGAAGATGAGACCAAGCAAATCGATCAGTTGATGAGTGCATTGCATGAACGGTTCCATCAGTTCACTTCGCTGATGTATGTGGTCAACCGAAAACTCAATGACGCTTGGGGTGATCAGCCAGTTGTCTGCTATTGGGGTAAGGATCACATAATCGAAGAGATGGAAGGATTGCGATTCAAGGTAGGTCCAAAGTCGTTCTATCAGACCAATTCTCGCCAGGCATACGAACTGTACAAACATGCCCGTCATTTCGCAGGTCTTGACGAAAAGCAGGATGCGTTGGTCTATGATCTTTATACTGGCACAGGAACTATTGCCAACTTCGTGGCACGCAATGTCCGCAAGGTGGTGGGCATCGAATATGTCGAAGATGCCATCGAGGATGCCAAGATTAACTCGGCCTTCAATGGTATCGACAACACGTTGTTCTATGCCGGTGATATGAAAGACATCCTTACTGAGGACTTTGTGCAGGAGCACGGGCGGCCAGACATTATCATCACTGACCCTCCGCGTGCAGGAATGCATGAGGATGTAATCAATGTGATTCTGATGGCCGAGCCTAAGGTGATTGTCTATGTGAGTTGCAATCCAGCCACCCAGGCCCGTGACTTGCAATTGCTCGATGCGAAGTATCGCGTCACAGACATACAACCCGTCGATATGTTCCCCCATACACAGCACGTCGAAAACGTTGTGAGACTAGAACTAAAATAAAGAAACACATCGATATGGCGCTTGCGGGCTATCGCTTTAAGGCTATTTAAGCATTTTTATCGACTAAAATTTGGAAATGCGATGCAAAAGTCCTATCTTTGCATCGCATTTTTGTCACTAAGATGAGCACAATCAAGGAACAGATAGAGGCATTAAGGAAAAGAAGCGGCCAGGCCGACTATGATCCGACTGACGAAGGGAACATCATCGTCAAAGGGGCACGCGTGAACAATCTTAAGAACATTGACGTTGAGATTCCACGCGGAAAGCTCGTAGTTGTGACGGGCTTGTCGGGTTCGGGCAAGTCATCGTTGGCTTTCGATACGCTCTATGCCGAAGGCCAGCGTCGTTATGTCGAGTCACTCTCGTCGTATGCTCGCCAGTTCCTGGGCAGAATGGGAAAACCTGAATGCGACTATATCCTTGGCATTCCGCCGGCTGTGGCTATTCAACAGAAGGTCATCGTTCGCAATCCGCGAAGCACCGTAGGCACGTCAACTGAGATTTATGACTATCTGCGTCTGCTTTTCGCGCGCGTAGGTAAGACCTATAGCCCCATAAGTGGACAACTTGTCAAGAAGCACACGGTGGAGGATGTCATTGCTCGTGCGAAACAGATGCCCGATGGTACTCGACTTGCCATTCTTGTAAAGGTCGAAGTGCCTGATGAGCGTACACTGAAGGAGCACATCGAGGTGTTGATCAAGAGCGGCTTTTCGCGTGCAGAATCCAACGGACGTTTCATCCGATTGGAGGAAGTGGAGTCGCATCCCTTCAATCTTGTGATCGACCGTGTGATGCTTCCATTTGCCGACCATGCGGCCTTGTCACGTTTCGCCGATTCCGTCGAGACGGCCTTCTATGAAGGTGATGGCGAGTTTATCCTGAAGTCATGGGGCAGTAATGCTTCGTTCGAAGAGATGTTGTTCTCCAAACGCTTTGAGGCAGATGGGATGACTTTCGAAGAACCTTCGGACATGATGTTCAACTTCAATTCACCCGCAGGTGCATGTCCCAAATGCGAGGGCTTTGGCAAGGTGTTGGGCATCGACGAGGATCTGGTAATTCCTAACAAGGCGTTGTCGCTCTATGAGGATTGTGTTGTCCCATGGCGTGGCGACAAGATGTCGGAATGGAAGAAATACTTTATCTCGCGGGCTGGAGAGGTGATACTGAGTGACGGACAGTCATTCCCGGTACATAGGCCTTATTACCAGCTTACGCAGGAGCAGAAGGATTTGCTTTGGCATGGTTATCCTGCAGGTGTAATGTCGCGTAAAGAACGCGAAGAGGCGGCACGCGAGAACGCTGTCAGCGAAGTGACCGGCTGGGAGGAAAGCAAGACACTGTATGGCATCGATGACTTTTTCCAGATGGTATCGGAAAACCTCTACAAGATTCAGTACCGTGTCATGCAGGCCCGCTATCGCGGCAAAACGATCTGTCCTGTTTGTCATGGCTCAAGGCTCAAGAAGAAGGCTGAATACGTAAAGGTGGGTGGCAAATCCATCTCCGAAATAGTACGTATGTCGGTGAGTGATCTTATAGTGTGGTTTGACAAGTTGAACTTGACGGAGCACGAGGAAATGATTGCCCGACGGTTGCTTACCGAGATTAAGAACCGTCTGCATTTCCTTCAGGAGGTAGGCCTTTCGTATCTGACGCTCGACCGACTCTCGAATTCGCTGTCGGGAGGCGAGTCGCAACGTATCAATCTGGCTACGTCATTAGGTTCTGCACTCGTAGGTTCGATGTATATCCTCGATGAACCTTCCATCGGTCTGCATAGTCGCGACACTGATCAGTTGATCCATGTGCTCAAGGAGTTGCGCGACCAGGGCAATACTGTCATCGTCGTGGAGCATGACGAAGAGATCATACGCTCGGCCGATTGGTTGATTGATGTGGGGCCGCGAGCAGGACGCTATGGAGGAGAGATCACCTACCAAGGTCCGCTTTTCGATCTGACGAAGGGTGACAGTTATACTGCTAGATATCTGACCGGACGCGAGACCATTCCGGTGCCTCAGCTTGCTCGTCCATGGTCGTCCTACATTGAGGTGCGTGGCGCCGTACAGAATAACCTGAAGGACATCAACGTCAAATTCCCGCTTGGAGTAATGACGGTAGTAACAGGTGTGTCGGGTTCGGGCAAATCCACTTTGGTGCGCGACATCCTTTATCGTGGTATGTTGCGTTGGATGGGCGAAGCTGGTGACGCACCAGGAGCCTTTGCCGGATTCGAGGGCGATATGCGCAGGATACAACACATCGAATTTATTGATCAGAATCCCATTGGCAAATCCACACGTTCTAATGCCGCCACTTACCTGAAGGCCTACGATGAGATTCGAAAACTCTTTGCCGAACAGCCCTTGTCGAGGCAGATGGGCTTCACGCCGGCAACATTTTCGTTCAACGTCGAAGGTGGACGATGCGAGGAGTGCAAGGGTGAGGGCACTATCACCGTCGAAATGCAGTTCATGGCCGATCTGGTCATCGAATGCGAGTCGTGTCATGGCAAGCGCTTCAACAGCGATGTGCTTGAGGTGCACTACAAGGACAAGGATATTTCCGATGTACTCGATATGAGTGTTGATGAGGCTATCGAATTCTTTGGAGATAGCGATACCAAGACACTGGCGGGTGCCAACTATGCTGAGAATGTGGTGCGCCGGCTGCTTCCGTTGCAGAAGGTAGGTTTGGGCTATATCAAACTCGGACAGTCGTCATCATCCTTGTCCGGTGGTGAGAACCAGCGCGTGAAGTTGGCATTCTACTTGGGCGATGTGGCTGATAGCAGGTCGCGTAATGCTTTGTCGAACATCGGTGCATCTTCATCGGTTGGAGACAAGACGATGTTCATCTTCGACGAGCCAACGACGGGTTTGCATCTGTACGATGTGCATGTTCTGCTCCAAGCTTTCGACTTCCTGTTGCAGCATGGCCATACTTTGGTCGTTATCGAGCATAATCTCGATGTAATCAAATGTGCCGACCATGTCATCGACTTGGGTCCTGAAGGTGGTGCTGAGGGCGGTAACCTGGTCTTTCAGGGAACACCTCGGGATCTTTGTGCTTGTGATAATTCCTATACCGCTCGCTATCTGCGTTCGAAATTCAATTGACAAATGGCAGAACTACCGCTTATCACCGTCATTACGGTTTGCCACAATGATGCAGATGTCGTCGAACAGACGATCCGCTCTGTCTTGGAACAGCAGTATCCCAGGATGAACTATATCATTTGGGATGGTTGTTCGACAGATACGACCTTGGACATTGTCAAGAGGTATGATGAACAATTGACCTACTGGACCAGTGAGCCAAACAATGGGACATACGACGCTATGAATCGGGCGGCTAAGAAAGCCATCGAACTTGCTGGCACCGACAAGCTGTGGCTCTTCTTCCTCTATGCAGGCGACCGATTCCCTCACGAGAAGGTTCTTGCTCAGGTCTTTTCGATGGAGAGACTGGACTTTGATAGTCTCAGGATGATCGGTGGCGGGGTGCAGAAGGAGACGACCAATGGTGAAGGCTCTCGATTCGAAGCCGCCAAGCCCATCGATGTGATTCCTTTGGAGCCGGCTTTCGGCGTGGCGTCGAGTTTCATCCGCGCCGACGTTTGCCAGTTTGACCTCGATTATCCCTTGGGAGCCGATTATGCGTTGCAGTACCAACTCTATCACGAGGTCGGGCACGATAGCCTTGCGGTTATCGATATGCCCGTAGTCGTCATGCAGGAAGAAGAGCGGGATGCCCGACTGTTGAACCAACGAATCGTCAAAGGTGAATATCTCGGTGTGCAATCGCAGCACATCTCCTGGCGTTGGGTGAAAGAATATTTCAAGTGGAGGTTCCTGGGTTAGACATTTTATGCCATGTATCCGAAACAGACGATAGGTCATGTTGCCTTGGGTAACAAATTGCGCCGCGCGATATGGAACGTGGTGCGTTTCGGCCTGTTTCGTCCTTTCGGTACCAAAGTCTTTCGTCCTTGGCGTATCGTTCTGCTGAAACTGTTCGGGGCAAATGTGGCATGGAGTGCCGAGGTATATGCTTCGAGCAAGGTGTGGGCTCCTTGGCTATTGACGCTGGGCAAGCATAGTTGCATCGGCCCTCATGCTATCGTCTATAATCAGGCGCGGGTAACGCTCGATGATGATTCCTGTCTCTCACAGTATGCCTACATCTGCACTGCAGGGCACGAGAGCAGCATGACTAACAATGCCAGGAGAGGACTTGTAGTGGCCCCTGTGACAATCGGCAAGGGCGCTTGGGTGGGTACTCGGGCATATGTCAATATGGGAGTGTCGGTAGGCGAAGGCGCTGTGGTCGCTGCTTGTGCCTGCGTAGTGAAGGATGTGTTGCCACGCACTGTCGTAGGAGGCAATCCTGCTGTCGTGATCAAGACGTTGGACAATTGAACTGTTGTCGACTTATGTTGGATATTGCATGTATCATACTCACCAAAGACGAGGAACTCCATGTGGAGCGTTGCATCCTTTCGGCACGAAAGGTGTGCAGTGACGTCTGGGTAGTCGATTCATATAGTACCGACAGAACATGCGAAATCGCCGAGAGGCTCGGTGCTCATGTCGTCCAGCATAGTTTCAGTTATCAGGCCGAACAGTTCAACTGGGCCCTTGATAACCTCCCTATCGAAAATCAGTGGATCTGGCGACTGGATGCCGATGAAGTTATCTCCGACCATTTGGTGGCCTTGGCACAGGAGTATCTGCCCACTTTGGCCGACAATGTGAATGGCATCTATGTGAACAAGCAGATTATCTTCATGGGTAGGCCGCTCAGGCATGGAGGGTGGTATCCCGCTCCCCAAATCAAGATTATTCGTCGCGGGTTCGGCCGTTGCGAAGATAAACTGATGGACGAACATCTTATCGTGTTGGGTGGGGAAACTGTCTATTGGAACGGAGACCAGACCGACTGGAACCTGCGGGACCTCGATTGGTGGTGGGCCAAGCATCAGGGCTATGCCAAACGAGAGGCCCGTAACATGCTTCAGATGGAACGTCAGAAGGCTGGTGCCGATGAAGTTAAAGGCCGATTATTCGGCACCAGTGCTGAGCGAAAACGTTGGGTCAAGCGGCTCTATGCCCATTGTCCGCTCTTTGTCAGACCCGTTATCTACTTCATCAGCCGATACATCTTCATGGGAGGTTTCCTCGATGGTTATCCCGGATGGTACTGGCATACGCGCCAGGGCTTGCGCTATCGAATGCTGGTGGATTATGAACTTTTCAAACTTCGTAAGCAGTCAAGACAATAAATTGAGACATCTCACGTTATTACTATATACATTTTTTTAAATTAATCCTAATTAACCATGCGACTCAGTTTCATTATACCTATATATAATATATCGAAATGGCTGGGCAGATGCCTTGCATCGGTTCGTAACCAGGGCCTTGATCCAGATGACTATGAAATCATCTGCGTCAACGATGGTTCGACTGATGATTCACGCCAGGTACTTGAAGACTTTTTGGCACGTGAGGCCCAGTCGGACGTTAAGACTGCCCCAGTTATCATCATCGATCAGGAGAATCACGGTCTCAGTGCTGCTCGTAATGCTGGCTTCAAGAAGGCAAGAGGCAATTACGTTTGGTGGGTCGATGGAGACGATAGCCTGGAGTCGTGTTTCGCACCTCGTCTGCTCGAAAGGGCAGAGAAGGAGCGCCTCGATGTGCTTTGCTTCGGACTCAATATGGTGGATGAAGACAAGGGAACTTCAACACCCTATAAAATCATCGACAAAACAAACGGTCGAACGGTGAAAGGCGAGGAATTCCTGCTCAATTGTGGTATGCCGGCAGCCGCATGGGCTGCCATATATCGCCGTGGTTTCATCGAACGCTATGGACTGCAGTTCCTCGATGGCGCCTATCACGAAGACCAGGAGTTCACACCAAGGGCATATTTCTTTGCCCGTCGTATCGCGTTCGAGAACTTGAACGTGTATAATTTCTATCAGCGAGCAGCCTCTATCACCAACAGCAAGAATCCCAAGAAGACTGATGACCTGCTTAACATCTGCCAGATTCTATGGAATTTCGCTATGGAGCATACGCAGATCGAGTCGGCCATTCGTTACACCTTCATCAATCGTGTGTCGTACCTTTTCTCGCAGGCATTGTCAAACCTCTGTCGCTGCGGGTTATATGAGTTCCCGGGCGATTACAAGTCTCTGCCGTACTATCCGCTTTCGGTCAACAAATACTTGAACAAAACCGAACGCTACAAGTTTCGACTTATCAACAAGAGCGTGCCGCTCTACTTGAAGATGTATCGCAAGTTCGTCAAGCCTACGAGACCTGTGAATAAGTTGCGTACACATGCATAATTCGAGGATTTTTACGTGTAAGAGGTGTCAAAACTTGCACAAAAATGGAATAATGAGCGGTTTTTTACATTTTTTGCATTTAAAATTTCGTTTGATGAAATTAATTGCTTATATTTGCAGTGTCACAAATCCTTGGTATCTATTGCCAGTTAACCCGTCGAAATAACAACTATGAATGGACATATCCTCTCCTTTTTAAACTATATACAGTATGAGAGGAACTATTCTGACCGCACCGTCGAGGCATATTCTGACGATTTGGAGCACTTCGAGGATTTTGTGACCCGCATGACAGGTTCGTTCGACCCGCTCCAACCCGACCTCAACATTGTCAGAGGGTGGATGGCCGAAATGGGACAGCGACATCAGGCGGCTTCGAGCATCAAGCGTAGGATATGTTGTCTTCGCAGCTTCTATCGCTACTTGAGACGTCAGGGATTGATTACCACCAATCCGCTCACGCTTTTGCCATCGCCTAAGATACCCCGGACGTTGCCCGTCTGGATTAGCGAAGACCAGATGGATTATCTGCTCGACGATATCGACTATGGTCAGGACTTCGAGGGCATACGTGACCACTTGCTCATCGATATGCTCTACTCCACGGGTATGCGTCGCTCTGAAGCCGCAGGTCTCAAGGACCGAGACGTCGATCTCGATGGCCATCAACTCAAGGTGATGGGCAAGGGCAACAAGGAGCGGTTGATTCCTACGGGTCCCGAACTCGAAGCGCTTATTGTCCAATATCGCGATCGCCGGAATGCCGAGGTGGGAATGGAAACTGACCATTTCTTCACTGATATCGACGGCAATCCCCTTACGCCTCAGCGGGTGTATGCTTTGGCTCACAAGTACCTTGCCCATCTGCCGCAATTGTCGCGCAAGGGGGCACACGTCCTAAGACACTCGTTTGCCACCAATATGTTGGCCGAGGGCGCCGACCTAATGGCAGTGAAAGAACTGCTAGGCCATGCTTCCCTCCAATCGACCGAAGTCTATACGCATCTTACGCCAAAAGACATCATAGAAAACTACAAACAGGCCCATCCCCGCGCGAAGTAATGCGGTGAGGCCATACGTGATAAACATCCAGTTTACTTTAACATCTTAAAGAAAGGAGACCATTATGGAGATCACTATCCAGTCCGTCAACTTCGAGACATCAGAGTCACTCAACGCGTACATCACAAAGAAACTCGGCAAGATGAACCGATTCACGGAGATCCGCGTAGCCGAAGTGCAGTTGAAAATTCTTAATACCACCGAAAAGTCTAACAGGGAAGTAGGAGTCAAACTCCATGTAGGCGACGAGTTGTTCTACGCTTCCAAGATCGCCGAAAAATTTGAAGATGCCGCTAGTCAGGCTATCGAGGCCCTTGAACGTCAAGTTATCAAGGCTAAGGAAAAAAGACATTGATTCACACCATTCACACGTGCTTAACCAGTTTTAAAGCAACAATTTGACATTTAAAAGCGACAAATTTGCTATACGTCCCTCCCGAAAAGGCGAAAAATCACCTTTTTTGGGGGGATTTTTCAAAAAAGTCGTAAAAATATTTGGCGGTATAAAATTAATTTTCTACCTTTGCACCCGCAAAACGTGGGGACGATACGCCCCTTACCCGCGGGTATAGCTCAATTGGTAGAGTGTCAGCCCTCCAAGCTGAATGTTGCGAGTTCGAGTCTCGTTGCCCGCTCCAAGACACCAAATGTGTGGGTTTTGAACTGAAAATGTTGCCGTCATAGCTCAGTGGTAGAGCGCATCCTTGGTAAGGATGAGGTCCCGAGTTCAACTCTCGGTGACGGCTCAAGAGAATTCTGGAAATCAGACCAAACAATATAAACTTTTAATAAAACAATTACTAAACTATGGCAAAAGAACAATTTGACCGTTCGAAACCACATGTTAACATTGGTACTATCGGTCACGTCGATCACGGTAAGACTACCCTGACCGCTGCTATCACCCTCGTACTCGCTAAGAAGGGTCTTTCTGAGGTGAAGACTTTCGATCAGATTGACAACGCACCTGAGGAGAAGGAGCGTGGTATCACCATCAACACCGCTCACGTTGAGTATCAGACCGAGCATCGTCACTATGCTCACGTTGACTGCCCAGGCCACGCTGACTATGTAAAGAACATGGTTACTGGTGCTGCCCAGATGGATGGCGCTATCATCGTAGTTGCTGCTACCGATGGTCCTATGCCCCAGACTCGTGAGCATATCCTTCTCGCTCGTCAGGTGAACGTTCCACGTCTCGTGGTATTCATCAACAAGTGCGACCAGGTTGACGACGAGGAGATGCTTGATCTCGTTGAGATGGAAATGCGCGACCTGCTCGAACAGTACAACTTCGAGGAGGATACCCCATTCATCCGTGGTTCTGCCCTTGGCGCCCTCAATGGTGTGCCCAAGTGGGAGGACAAGATCATGGAGCTCATGGATGCCTGCGACCGCTGGATCCAGCTGCCTCCACGTGCTCTTGACAAGCCATTCCTGATGCCTATCGAGGATATCTTCTCTATCACTGGTCGTGGCACCGTTGCTACTGGCCGTATCGAGACCGGTATTGTTAAGGTTGGTGACCAGGTACAGCTCCTTGGCCTTGGCGCTGATCGTCTCACCGTCGTTACTGGCGTCGAGATGTTCCGCAAGCTCCTCGATGAGGGCGAGGCTGGCGACAACGTTGGTCTTCTCCTCCGTGGCGTTGACAAGAACGAGGTTAAGCGTGGTATGGTGCTCTGCAAGCCCAACAGCGTTACTCCTCACGACCACTTCAAGGCTCAGATCTACGTCCTCAAGAAGGAAGAGGGTGGCCGTCACACTCCATTCCACAACCACTATCGTCCACAGTTCTATCTCCGCACCATGGACGTTACTGGTGAGATTATGCTCCCAGAAGGTGTTGAAATGGTAATGCCTGGCGATCACGTATCCATCGACGTTACTCTGATTACCCCAGTTGCTATGGCTCAGGGTCTCCAGTTCGCTATCCGTGAGGGTGGCCGCACCGTAGGTTCTGGTCAGATCACCGAGATTCTCTAATCTCCTTGACAGCAACGAGTAAATCATTTTGCGGACTATCGGCGCCCTTGCGCGGGTAGTTCGCATTCTACGGGTGTAGCTCAGTCGGTAGAGCACTGGTCTCCAAAACCAGGTGTCGTGAGTTCGAACCTTACCACCCGTGCTAATAAATAAATAAGAAAATGAAGAAAATCATCAACTACGTAAAAGAATCTTATTACGAATTGGTCAATAAGGTTTCTTGGCCAACCCTTCAGGAGGTGACTAGCAGCTCGGTAGTCGTTTTAACTGCTTCCGTGATTATCGCTCTTGTGATCCTTGTTATGGATATGGCATTCGGAGCTCAAAAGTTCAGCTTGATGCAGCTTATCTATTCTCTTTAAGCACATCTCTAACCCCTCAAAAGTGTTCTGAGTATGGCAGTAGAGTACAGATGGTATTGCCTTCGTGCGATTAGCGGCAAGGAATTGAAGGTGAAGGAACTTCTTGAGGCACAAATCAAGAATGGTGAATTCAAAGGCAATGTCGAGCAGGTAATCGTCCCCACCGAGAAGGTTGTGGTGCAGAAAGGCAATAAGAAGGACATCAAGGAGAAGGTACTCTTCTCGGGCTACGTCTTCGTGCGTTGCAAGCTTGTGGGCGAGGTTCAGGCACAATTGGCCAACACTACCAATGTGGTCAACTTCCTTATGGGTCGTGTGACCAAAAAACCCGAACCACTGCCTGATGACCAGATTGCCGCTATGCTCGGCAATGTAGACGAACGCATCGATGCACAGGAGACTGCCCAGGTAACATTCATGGTTGGCGAAACCATCAAGGTCAATGACGGTCCCTTCAAGGACTTTGACGGTGTTATCGAAGAGATTTCCGACGAAAAGAAGAAACTGAAGGTGAGTGTCAAGATCTTTGGTCGTAAGACTCCTCTTGAACTCAACTTCGACCAAGTCATTAAAGAGGCCTGATTCAGAAGGGAGTTTGTACTGGTTCCAGAGCCAGATGAGCCTGGCAGCTGCGTGAGCAGTCTTGTTACGCTGGAAGAGAAGCAATCCCGTCGTACTGATTCAGACAAATATTAACCGCCAGTGTGTCGCGAGTCTAACGGACGTTTGTAGCGATGCTGGCACAAATCAATTTATTCCACAATGGCAAAAGAAATTGCTGGACAGATCAAATTGCAGATTAAAGGTGGTGCTGCAAATCCTGCACCTCCGGTAGGCCCAGCCCTTGGTTCTAAGGGTATCAACATCATGGCCTTCTGCAAGGAGTTCAATGCTCGTACGCAGGATAGGGCCGGTAAGGTGCTCCCAGTGGTGATCACCTACTATTCGGACAAGTCCTACGATTTCGTGGTTAAGACTCCACCCGCAGCTGTCCAACTCCTCGAGGCCGCCAAAGTCAAGGGCGGTTCTGCTGAACCTAACCGTAAGAAGGTTGGTTCTGTTACTTGGGATCAGATCAAGGCTATTGCCGAAGACAAGCTCCCTGACCTTAATTGCTTCACTGTTGAGTCGGCTATGAATCTCATCGCTGGCACAGCTCGTAGCATGGGTATCACCGTAACCGGCGAAAAGCCACAGTTGTAATCCTTAACACTTCAAACTAACAATGGCAAAACTTACTAAGAATCAGAAGGCCGCCGCTGCTAAGATTGAAGCAGGTAAGGCTTATACTCTCTCTGAGGCTACGGCTCTCGTGAAGGAGATCACTTATACTAAGTTCGACGCCTCTGTCGACATCGACATCCGTCTTGGTGTCGATCCTCGCAAGGCAAATCAGATGGTACGTGGCACTGCCTCACTGCCCAATGGCACTGGTAAAGTTGTTCGCGTGCTCGCTCTCTGTACCCCCGACCAGGAGGCAGCTGCTCAGGCAGCAGGTGCTGACTATGTAGGTCTTGATGAGTACATCCAGAAGATCAAGGAAGGTTGGACCGACGTTGATGTTATCATCACCCAGCCTGCTTGCATGGGTAAGCTTGGTCCTCTCGGTCGTATCCTCGGTCCTCGTGGCCTTATGCCTAACCCCAAGTCTGGTACCGTTACTATGGACGTAGCCAAGGCTGTTAAGGAGGTTAAGCAGGGTAAGATTGACTTCAAGGTTGACAAGGGTGGTATCGTTCATACCTCCATCGGTAAGGTTAGCTTTACTCCCCAGGCTCTCAAGGAGAATGCTAAGGAGTTCATCCAGACCATCATCAAGCTGAAGCCTGCTACCGCCAAGGGTACTTATATCAAGTCTATCTTCCTGTCCAGCACTATGAGCCCTGGCATCAAGGTTGACACCAAATCTATTGACGAGTAAAAACTTCGGGTTCATCCCGGTATAAGATTTATCTATCCAGTCTGGCAACCCATTGACTGGGACCAAACTGAAACAATTCAATAATTATGAAGAAAGAAGATAAAGTCCTCAATATTGAGAAGCTCGAAGGTCTCATCTCAGAATATGCTCATTTCTATGTAACCAATATCGAGGGTCTCGATGCTGCTAAGACAAGCGCACTTCGTCGCGAGTGCTTCAAGCAGGATGTCAAGCTTGTGATGGTAAAGAACAAGTTCTTCATCAAGGCACTCGAGAGAAAGGGTATTGATGTAGCACCTATCGCTACCGCTTTCAAGGGCACCAGCGCCATTATGTTCTGCAACACTGGTAATGTGCCTGCCAAGCTGATCAAGACCCTGAACAAGAAGGAGCAGATTGTTGCCCTCAAGGGAGCTTACGTTGAGGAAGGCTGCTTTGGTGCAGACTCGCTCGAGGCACTCGTTGCCATCAAGAGCAAGAACGAGCTTATCGCCGACGTTATCGCTCTGTTGCAGTCTCCTGCAAAGAACGTTATCTCTGCTCTGCAGAGCGGCGCTGGCACCATTCATGGTGTGCTCAAGACCCTGGGCGAGCGTCCAGAGTAATCGGATTACTGGCTGGGATCCGAGCACGTCCGAAAGGGCTGCGTAATTTTACTAGCCAACAATATGCAATTATTCAATAAATTAATAATATTAAAAAATTACAATTATGGCAGATTTGAAAGTTCTTGCAGAGGAGTTGGTTAACCTCACCGTTAAGGAAGTAAACGAACTCGCACAGATTTTGAAGGAAGAGTATGGTATTGAGCCTGCTGCTGCAGCTGTTGCTGTTGCTGCTGCTCCCGCAGCTGAGGCTGCCGCTGTTGAGGAGAAGACCAACTTTGACGTTGTCCTCAAGGAGGCTGGTGCTCAGAAGCTTCAGGTCGTTAAGGCCGTTAAGGAGGCTTGCGGTCTTGGTCTGAAGGAGGCTAAGGAACTCGTTGATGGCGCTCCTAGCACCGTTAAGGAGGCTCTTCCAAAGGCAGAGGCTGAGGCTCTCAAGAAGACTCTTGAGGCTGTTGGCGCTGTTGTCGAGCTCAAGTAATTTTGATCTCGCATCACCCATAGGTTTAGGTCCTTTCCGTGTCAAGGGGGACCTAAACCCTTTTTACGTTTTGGACGGAAAAGTTCAAACAAGCATTTTCTTTTTCCTTGGAGCGACCGGCTTCTACCGAGTTCTGGGGTTGGAATGGTAAAACATTCTGCAAAAAAGTTCGAAAGGGCACGCCATCGCGTCCTTTTTTGCCGTGTCTATAGGTCTCCTATTTTTTAAAATAGTTTGATTTTTTGCTATTTACGGCTTTCAATTTTTGACTGAAAATCATTGTTTCTGCTTTAAAAGCATTCTGTTGCCCACATCAAGCAGAAAATTCCAATTTCATAGTCACACAATATGACAAAAACAGTTTCTGGAACAAGAAAACCGAGAGTCAACTTCTCATCCACGAAGGCTCCTCTTGCCTATCCTGACTTCCTCGACATCCAGCTCAAGTCCTTCCACGACTTCCTTCAGTTGGATACGCCGCCTGAGGATCGCAAGAAGGAGGGTCTTTACAAAGTTTTCGCCGAGAATTTCCCTATTGCCGACACCCGTAACAACTACGTGTTGGAGTTTCTCGACTACTACGTTGATCCTCCCCGCTATTCGATTGAGGAGTGCTTGCTCCGCGGTTTGACCTACAATGTGCCTCTCAAGGCCAAGTTGAAACTCTACTGTACTGATCCTGATCATGAGGATTTCACGACCAAGGTAACTGACGTTTTCCTTGGCCAGATTCCTTACATGACCCCACAGGGCACCTTCGTCATCAATGGTGCCGAGCGTGTTGTCGTTAGTCAGTTGCATCGTTCACCAGGAGTCTTCTTCGGCCAGAGTCTCCACAGCAACGGAACAAAACTCTATTCAGCCCGTATCATCCCATTCAAGGGTTCGTGGATCGAGTTCGCTACTGACATTAACAACGTCATGTATGCTTACATCGACCGTAAGAAAAAGTTGCCCGTGACCACTTTGCTTCGTGCCATCGGTTACGAGAGTGACAAGGACATCCTCCAGATCTTCAACCTCGCCGAGACCGTTGAGGTCAACGAGAAGACTATGTTCGAGGCACGTGGCCGCAAACTTGCCGCACGTGTACTCAAGTCTTGGGTCGAGGATTTCTCCGATGAGGAAACCGGCGAAGTTGTTTCGCTCGAACGTAATGAGGTGCTCGTTGAGCGCGAGGCTATCCTCGACGATGCTAACATCGAGAAGATTCTCGAAAGCGGTGCCGAGACAGTGCTTCTCCAGCGCGATGATGCCAAGCTTGATGATTATGCCATCATCTACAATTCGCTGCAGAAGGACCCCTCCAACTCCGAGAAGGAGGCTGTCATCTACATCTATCGTCAGCTTCGTAACGCTGAGCCTGCCGATGATACTTCGGCACGCGAAGTGATTCAGAACCTCTTCTTCAGCGATAAGCGCTATGACCTCGGTGAGGTAGGTCGCTATCGTATCAACAAGAAGTTTGGTCTTACGACTCCAATCGACAACCGTGTTCTTACCCGCGAGGATATTATCGCCATCATCAAGTACCTGATCGAGCTCATCAACTCGAAGGCTGATGTCGATGATATTGACCACCTTTCCAATCGTCGCGTGCGCACCGTGGGCGAGCAACTCTATAACCAGTTCGCTATCGGTTTGAACCGTATGAGCCGCACTATTCGCGAGCGTATGAACGTTCGTGATAACGAGGACTTTTCGCCTGTAGATCTGATCAACGCCAAGACTATTTCCAGCGTTATCAATTCCTACTTCGGCACCAATGCGCTGAGCCAGTTCATGGATCAGACTAACCCACTTGCCGAAATTACTCACAAGCGCCGTATGTCGGCCCTTGGCCCTGGCGGTCTGTCACGTGAGCGTGCAGGTTTCGAGGTTCGTGACGTACACTACACCCACTATGGACGTCTGTGCCCTATCGAGTCGCCAGAAGGTCCTAACATCGGTCTTATCTCCTCGATGTGCGTCTATGCCAAGGTCAATGACCTCGGATTCATTGAGACTCCATACCGCAAGGTTGAGAATGGCGTTGTCAATCTCACCGACGAAGGCGTTGAGTGGCTGTCGGCTGAAGCAGAGGAGGGCAAATACATTGCTCAATCTACTGCGCGCATGGATAAGCATGGCAAGCTCCTCGACAAGGGCGTTATCGTTCGTGAGGGTGCCGACTTCCCCAAGGTCCTCCCTACCGAAGTTGCTCTCTGCGACGTGGCTCCCAACCAGATTGCTTCCATCGCTGCCGCTCTTATCCCATTCCTTGAGCACGACGATGCCCACCGCGCACTCATGGGATCTAACATGATGCGCCAGGCTGTGCCTCTGATGACTTGCGAAGCTCCTATCGTCGGTACCGGCATTGAGGAGCAGCTCATCCGTGACAGCCGCACCCAGATCATCGCCGAGGGCGATGGCAAGGTCATCTTTGTCGATGCTACTGTCATTCGTGTACGTTACGACCGCACGGAAGAGGAGGAGTTCTGCTCTTTCGATGAGCCTATCAAGGAATACTTCCTGCCCAAGTGGCGTAAGACCAACCAATCGACCACTTATGACCTGCAGCCTGCCTGCGTCAAGGGACAGCGTGTTCACAAGGGAGAGATCCTTACCAAGGGTTATTCCACCGAGCGTGGTGAGTTGGCCATCGGTAAGAACCTGAAGGTGGCTTATATGCCTTGGAAGGGTTACAACTATGAGGATGCCATCGTCCTTTCGGAGCGCATTGTTCGTGAGGATATCCTCACTTCAGTGCACGTCGACGAATATACTCTCGAGGTACGCGAAACCAAGCGTGGCGTCGAGGAGCTCACCAGTGATATCCCCAACGTAAGTGAGGATGCAACCAAGGACCTCGATGAGAACGGCATCGTTCGCGTTGGCGCGATGATTGAGCCAGGCGATATCATGATTGGTAAGATTACACCTAAGGGTGAGTCTGACCCAACTCCTGAAGAGAAGTTACTTCGCGCCATCTTCGGCGACAAGGCTGGTGATGTCAAGGATGCTTCGCTTAAGGCCAATCCTTCGCTCCATGGTGTCGTTATCGACACAGCACTTTATAGCCGTGCCAATAAGGACCGCAATGGTCGCAGGGCCGAGAAGGCTATGATGCCGATTCTCGAGCAGGAATATCAGGACCAGCAGGATGCCCTTCTGAAACAGCTTGTCGAGAAGCTTCTCAAGCTTACCGAAGGCAAGGAGTCGATGGGTGTCAAGGACTTCATGAACATCGAAGTCATTGCCAAAGGCCAGGCATTCACTGCCGAGGCACTCAACGGCATCGACTATCGTTCGGTAACTCTCCAGAATTGGACCAATGATGAGCACACTAATGAACTCATCAAGGCTACTGTGATGAACTATCTCCGCAAGAGCAAGGACATCAGTGCCAAACTGTCACGTCGCAAGTTCGATATGAGCATCGGTGATGATCTTCCTACTGGCATCATCAAACTTGCCAAGGTTTATATCGCCAAGAAGCGTAAGATCGGTGTAGGTGATAAGATGGCTGGTCGCCATGGTAACAAGGGTATCGTTTCGAAGGTCGTTCGCGACGAGGATATGCCATTCACCGAAGATGGCCGTCCGGTTGATATCGTTCTCAACCCGCTTGGCGTGCCTTCGCGTATGAACCTTGGACAGATCTTCGAGGCAGTACTCGGTTGGGCTGGCTATCAGCTTGGCGAGCACTTCGCCACCCCGATCTTCGACGGTGCAAGTCTCGACGAACTCAATGCATGGACCGACAAGGCAGGACTTCCACGTTATGGCAAGACACAGCTGTACGATGGTGGCACAGGCGAGCCGTTCGACCAGATGGCTACTGTAGGTGTGACCTACATGCTGAAACTTGGTCACATGGTCGAGGATAAGATGCATGCACGTTCCATTGGCCCATATTCACTCATTACCCAGCAGCCTCTTGGTGGTAAGGCCCAGTTCGGTGGACAGCGTTTCGGTGAGATGGAAGTCTGGGCGCTCGAAGCATTCGGCGCCGCCCATACACTCCAGGAGATTCTTACCGTCAAGTCGGATGATGTCACTGGTCGTAGCAAGACCTACGAAGCAATCGTCAAGGGTGATAATATGCCAACACCAGGTCTCCCAGAGTCTCTCAATGTGCTCCTCCACGAGCTCAAGGGTCTCTGCTTAAGCATCAAGATTGAATAATTCATAATAGTCAAATATAATATGGCTTTTAGAAAAGAAAATAACACCAAGAAGACCAACTTCACGCAGATCAGCATCGGTCTGGCCTCGCCTGAAGAGATTCTTGACAACTCATACGGTGAGGTGCTCAAGCCTGAGACCATCAACTATCGTACCTACAAGCCTGAGCGTGACGGTCTGTTCTGCGAGCGCATTTTTGGTCCTGTCAAGGACTATGAGTGCCACTGCGGCAAGTACAAGCGCATCCGCTACAAGGGTTGTGTCTGCGAGCGTTGCGGAGTGGAGGTAACTGAGAAGAAGGTGCGCCGCGAGCGTTGCGGACACATCAATCTGGTAGTCCCTGTGGCTCATATCTGGTACTTCCGTTCTCTCCCTAACAAGATCGGTTACCTCTTGGGCATTCCTACCAAGAAGTTAGATTCGGTGATCTACTATGAGCGCTACATCATCCTTCAGCCCGGTCCTCTTGAGAAGGGCAAGGAGGGTCTGCACAAACTCGATACCCTCTCCGAGGACGAGTACTTGGAGGCTCTCGAGAAGGTAGGTGCCAAGAATCAGGCTCTGCCCGATGATGATCCGAACAAGTTCGTTGCCAAGATGGGTGCCGAGGCCATCCTCGAGCTCCTCCAGCAGGTCGATCTCGATGCCCTGTCCTACGAACTGCGCGATCGCGCCAATACCGAAGGTTCGGTACAACGTAAGACCGAGGCCTTGAAGCGCCTCCAGGTGGTTGAGCAGTTCCGTACATCCAAGGAGCGCAACAAACCCGAGTGGATGATTGTCAAGATTCTGCCCGTCATTCCACCTGAATTGCGTCCTCTTGTTCCGCTCGATGGCGGTCGCTTTGCCACCTCTGATGTCAACGACCTCTATCGTCGCGTCATCATCCGCAACAATCGTCTGAAGCGACTGATGGAGATTAAGGCTCCTGAGGTCATCCTTCGCAACGAGAAGCGTATGCTCCAGGAGGCTGTTGATTCGTTATTCGACAACTCTCGCAAGTCCAGTGCCGTCAAGTCGGAGTCCAATCGTCCATTGAAGTCGCTCTCTGACTCGCTCAAGGGCAAGCAGGGACGTTTCCGTCAGAACCTCCTCGGTAAGCGTGTCGATTATTCTTCACGTTCGGTTATCGTCGTAGGTCCTGAGCTGAAGATGAACGAGTGCGGTCTGCCTAAGCTCATGGCTGCCGAATTGTACAAACCATTCATCATCCGCAAGCTCATCGAGCGTGGCATCGTCAAGACCGTCAAGTCGGCCAAGAAGATTGTCGATAAGCGCGATCCTGTCGTATTCGACATTCTTGAGCTTGTGATGAAAGGCCATCCCGTGCTGCTCAACCGTGCACCAACACTTCACCGTCTCGGCATCCAGGCATTCCAGCCTCGCATGATCGAAGGCAAAGCCATTCAGCTTCACCCACTCGCATGTACTGCGTTCAACGCTGACTTCGACGGTGACCAGATGGCTGTCCATCTTCCTTTGGGCAATGCTGCTATCCTCGAGGCTCAGATCCTGATGCTTGGCTCGCACAACATCCTCAATCCCGCCAATGGTGCTCCTATCACCGTTCCTTCGCAGGATATGGTACTTGGTCTGTACTACATCACCAAGATTCGCGAGAACGATAAGGGCGAAGGTCTGACCTTCTATGGCCCCGAAGAGGCAATGATTGCTATGAACGAGGGTCGCTGCTCTATGCAGGCTCGTATCAAGTGTGTCGTTGACGATGTTGATGAGGAGAACGGTCGTAAGCCTATCAAGCGTATGGTCGAGACTTCTTGCGGACGTCTTATCTTCAACGAGAAGGTGCCTGCCAAGGTAGGTTTCATCAACGAGATCATTACCAAGAAGTCGCTCCGTGGTGTCATCACCAACGTCATCAAGTACTGTGGTATCCCTCGTACTTCCGAGTTCCTCGACGATGTCAAGAACCTCGGTTACTACGAGTCGTTCCGTGCTGGTCTTTCGTTCAACCTTGGCGATGTGCTTGTTCCTGCTGAGAAGTCTGCCATCATCAACAATGCGCAGAAAGAGATCGAGCAGATTATGGACACCTATAACAACGGTTGGATTACTAACACCGAGCGTTACAACAAGGTCATCGACGTTTGGTCGGCCACCAACACCAAGCTTACCAAGACCCTGATGAAGCAGTTCACCGAGGCCGAGCGTGGTTTCAACGCCATCTACATGATGATGGACTCGGGCGCCCGTGGTTCGAAGGATCAGATTGCTCAGCTCTCAGGTATGCGTGGCCTGATGGCCAAGCCTCAGAAGGCTGGTGCCGAAGGTGCACAGATTATCGAGAACCCGATTATCGCCAACTTTAAGGAAGGTATGTCGGCCCTCGAGTACTTCATCTCTACGCACGGTGCCCGTAAGGGTCTGGCCGATACCGCCCTCAAGACGGCTGATGCCGGTTACCTCACCCGTCGTCTGGTCGACGTCGCTCACGACGTCATCATTCGCGAGGAGGATTGCGGAACTTTGCGTGGTCTTGTCTGCACCGAGCTCAAGAACAACGACGAGGTGATTGCTACCCTCAAGGAGCGTATCCTCGGACGTGTATCGGTTCACGACATCATCCATCCCATCACTGGCGAGCTGATTATCGCAGCAGGCGAGGAAATCACCGAGCGCATTGCTGATGAAATCCAGGATAGCCCTATCAAGCGTGTTGAGATCCGTTCGGTACTCACCTGTGAATCGAAGCACGGCGTTTGTGCCAAGTGCTATGGTCGCAACCTTTCGACCAACCGCATGGTACAGAAGGGCGAGGCTGTCGGTGTCATTGCTGCCCAGTCAATTGGTGAGCCAGGTACCCAGCTTACCCTCCGTACCTTCCACGCTGGTGGTATCGCAGGTAGCGTCGTTGCAGTTAACAACCTTAAGGCTGGTTATGATGGTAACCTCATCATCGAGGAACTCCGTACCATCGATGCCCCGCAGCTCGATGGAAGCATCCAGAAGGTTGTCGTTAGCCGTATGACCGAAATGCGTATCGAGGATCCCAATACTGGTATGACCCTTCAGCAGGCTGCTATCGGTTATGGTTCTACACTCTTCCTCCAGAGCGGAACGAGGGTTAAGAAGGGAGATGTTATCGCCGAATGGGACCCATTCAATGCTGTTGTTGTCAACGAGCATGCTGGTGTTATCCGTTACCAGAACGTTATCGAAGGCGTTACCTATAAGATTGAGGAGGATGCCACCACTGGTCTTGAAGATAGAATCGTTATCGAATCGAAGGACCGCTCAATTGCCCCAGTTGTTAACATCTTCGGCAAGGACGAAAACACCCAGGAAGAGAAAGTGTTGGCTTCCTATACCCTGCCTTTGGGCGCCCACATCATGGTCAATGACAATGAGGAGGTTCTTCCTGGTAAGGTCATCGTAAAGATTAACCGTACTTCGAACAAGGCTGCCGACATTACCGGCGGTCTGCCACGTGTGACCGAGCTCTTCGAGGCACGCAACCCGTCCAATCCTGCTATCGTCACCGAGATTGATGGCGAGGTTACTATCGGACGCATCAAGCGTGGTACTCAGGAGATCATTGTTACGGGCAAGTATGGCGACTCGCGTAAGTACAACATTCCTCTGAACCGTCAGCTTCTCGTTCAGGAGCATGACTATGTACGTGCCGGCAATCCTCTCTGCGATGGTGCCATCACACCAAACGATATCCTCCGCATCCTTGGCCCAACAGCTGTACAGGAGTATATCGTCAACCAGGTACAGGACGTTTACCGTCTGCAGGGTGTGTCGATCAACGACAAGCACTTCGAGGTCATTGTTCGTCAGATGATGCGCAAGGTTAATGTGCGTTCGTCAGGCGACACCAACTTCCTCGAGAATCAGGTTGTTGATAAGCTTGAGTTTGCAGCCGAGAACGATCGTATCTGGGGTATGAAGGTCATCACCAAGTCGGGTGACTCTACCGAACTTAAGCCTGGTATGATTGTTTCGCCACGCCGTCTGCGCGACGAGAACTCCATGCTCAAGCGTCGTGACAAGAAACTCGTCGATGCACGCGATGCACAGCCTGCTACTTGCGAGCAGATGCTTCAGGGTATTACCCGTGCAGCCCTCGGTACTCAGAGCTTCATGTCGGCAGCTTCCTTCCAGGAAACTACCAAGGTGCTCAACGAGGCTGCTATCCTTGGCAAGGTCGATACGCTGCAGGGCATGAAGGAGAACGTTATCTGCGGTCACCTCATCCCCGCTGGTACCGGTCAGCGTGAGTTCGATAATCTTGTGGTAGGTAATCGCGACGACTTCAGCCGCGTCTTTACCGCTCCACGCAAGTCCCTTGAGTTCTAAACAGACTCCATCTTATACACGGCAGGGCCGCAATCCATTCAATATGGGTTGCGGCCCTTTTTAGAGTTATTATTGGAAAAAATACCGAAAATCGAGTAATTATCTCTGTTATTTACAACAAACCAGCTACGACAGGTATTGTGGCGAGAGAGAGGACAGTGGTTAGGAAAGTGCCTTGTGCCATTACTGTCTCATCGACACCGTACTTGAGACAGAAGATGGTGCCGAACGAAGCGACGGGCATGGCAATGATGAGTGTGTTGATGCGGACGATAGAGGGGTCGAAGACAATACTTGCTCCAGGAATTGCCAATACAATGAGTTGGAATACAGCAAACACCAATAAGGGCATGACCAAAAGACGGCAGAAACTTGTAATCCATACACGAGGTCCTCCTGCCATGTGCTTGGCAGGTATCTGAGATATGCTGTAACCGATGATGAGAAGAGAGGCTGGCACAGTGATGTTGCCGATCATCGTGATGGGTTGGGCAATGATGTGGGGTGCACGCCAAGCTGTGCACACGACGATAATGCTGAGGTAGGTGCCGATCATAGCAGGTGTGACAAGACGACTGAGTAGCGATCCGCTGACATCGCGTCCGGCAATAAATCGTGCTCCCCACACAAAGACTGAAATGGTGTTGGGCACGTTGAGGATGGCAGCATAGAAGACTGCCTCAGGTCCGAAGACAGATGCCACAACAGGATAACCGATGAAGCCCACATTGCCGAATGTGAGCATGAAGCTATGTAAACCGCGTTCGGGATCCTGGCATCCCCATAGACGAGGCAGATAAGCGCTGACGGGAAGCAATATGGCATAGGTGGCTGTGCCAACGATGAGTAGTGGTATGATAAGCCTGCGGTCGGGCATGGCATCGCCCATTGTACTGGCCAAGACCAGACATGGGCAGGTGAGGTTGACAATGAGACCCGACAACCCTTTGCTTAGGGGTGCCGTCATGAGGCGAGTACGTCCACATATATAACCAGCTATGACCACCAGAAAAAGGATGGTCATCTGGGATAGCAGCACATTGATATCCATTTATTCTTTGAGAAATTTATAAATTGTAGTACTGCGGAATGTTTCACCAGGGCGCAGCAGTGTGGAGGGCCAGTGGGGTTGGTTGGGTGAATCGGGGAAGTGCATCGTCTCGAAGCAGATGGCATTGCGGCGGATGTAGGGCTTGCCCTCCTTACCGATTAGGTTCCCCTTGTGACCATTGGCCGTGTAGATTTGCAAGGCTGGCTCGGTAGTATAGACCTCCATGGTGAGTTCAGTTTCATTGTCATGAAGCCAAGCCACAGGGGCGCGGAGCAATGCTTCTTCGCTGCATTTGTTGCCACAGCATCCTCCTCCGCATTTGTGCTGGTTATTACGTAGGTAGTTTCGCAACTGATAGCAGTGGTCGTAACCGCCTGTTACGCCGAGTTGAAAGTTGTCATCATCAATGCGGTAGCCAATGGTTAATGGCTTATTGAAGTCGAAAGGTGTGCCTGCAACAGCACCAAGTTGGCCATAGACACGTTTATTTTCATCGTAAAGAGCAATGCTGTCGCTGTCAATCCAAAGCGTTTCGTCAAGCACGTCGCTTCCTAAGTCGCCTGAGAGGTTGAAAAACGAGTGATTGCAGGGATTCAAAACAGTAGGTTTGGTGGTTGTGGCTCGATAGTCAATACGTAGTGCATCCGGCTGCAGAGTATAAGTAACGTCGAGGGTAAGTTCCCCGGGGAAACCATTCTCACCATCGGGCGATATGTAGCGCATAGTTACAAGGGTGTCATTAACTGTAGTAATACTCCAGAAGCGTGCACCGAAGTTTGGGTTGCCTCCGTGTCCGCAGTCGCCACTGCCCTGCTTCTGCAGTTCGTAGGAGCGACCGTCGATCTCGAGATGTCCGCCAATGATGCGTCCGATGTAACGACCTACGACAGCTCCGAGGTTCTGGCGTGTCTCGACATAATCGCTGAGTTTGTCGTAGCCAAGCACTACGTCGGTTCCAAAGGCCTTGAGACTGACGATACGTGCACCGTAGTTGATGGCTGTCATCTCAAAGCCGGTGGAGGGATGGCGAAGGGTTACTGGCTTGATTGCATCCTGAGCTAGGACGATAGAGGTTCCTGTCAGCAGGCAGATGCTTGCTAAGAATAGACGAAGGGAAGAGAACATATTTAATTAACAATTAATAATTAACAATTAACAATTGGCTATTAGCAATTAGTAATTTCCGCACCGCTGACCTCCAGAATCTGACGTATCTTGGAGGCAAGGAGGTTTAGATCATATTCCTTGAAACTGTGGCAGACATTCATGATTTCGAAGCATGAAGAAGAATGGTTCATCTTCACGCAGCCGATGTTATTGCTCGTCATGGCTGTGCCGATAATATCTGTACGCATCTCAAGGGGACCTGTCGGGATGCCGTTCAGGTCGGCGAGGAGGCAACGCGTCGATATTTCGTCGATGATGTTGCCGTGCCATACGGCTTTGTCGAGCAGCACCTCGGCATCTGGGTCTGTGACACCATATTGTGCCTGCAATGCACAGGAGCCTTGAATCATGATGTCCTTGAAATCCTGCTCCATTTCGGAAGGAATAGCGACAAGGGCTTCAGCATTGGAAGGTATTGTGTCGGCAGTATCGCCACCCTCAAAGCGAACCAGATAAAGAGCAACGTGCTGATGCTGGATACTTACCTGAAGTAGGTTGGCAAGAACTTTGATGCAATTGGCCCTTTGTTTGACAATATCGGCTTCGGCATCACCCCCCAATCCTCCAGTCACGCGTACCTTATAATATATATAATCCTTGGGAGCACGTATCTCGTGATAGGGCAGGTGTGCGTGTAGGGTTATTTGTCCGTTGCTATGATTTTGTGTGTTCATTTTCTTCAGTTTTATGGGGCAAAGATAGGGTTATTTTTTATAAAAAACAAAAAACGATGCCAATTTATTGCTTTTGACGAAATAAATCTGTATCTTTGCCGCAGATTTGAAAGCCAATCTACGTAAAAACATGAAAAAGACCGTTTTATTTTTTATTGCAACAACTATGTTGATGACCAGTTGTGGGAAAAAGGCTCCAAAACTGGGCGTCGATTCTATCGATGACGTCATTGCAGCCATGAGCCTTGAAGAGAAAGCCAATTTTGTGGTGGGTACCGAACGCATGAAGACAACTCCTCCTGACCGTGCTCCTGGAATGCCTGTGCGTGAGATGTTCAGTCCCGAGCTGAAGGAGAAACTCATGCAGTGCAAGACGGAGGAAGAGGCTATGGAACTGATGATTGCCACCTCGTTGGTCGAGGGTCGCGTTCAGGGTGCTGCTGGTCAGCATTATGCTTTAGATCGTCTCGGACTCGATCCGATTGTCTATGCCGATGGTCCTGCAGGTCTTCGTATTGATCCGACTCGCAAAGACGATCCCAGTGAATACTATTGTACTGCTTTCCCAGTGGGGGTTACTTTGTCCTCTTCATGGGATGTGGAGTTGGTCAATGAGGTTACCCGAGCCATGGGCAACGAGGTGCTCGAGTATGGCGCAGATATACTTTTGGCCCCAGGCATCAACATCCATCGTTCACCATTGTGTGGTCGCAACTTCGAGTATTATAGCGAAGACCCCCTCTTGGCAGGTAAGATTGCATCTGCTTACATTAAGGGCATTCAAAGCAATGGAGTAGGTGTCTCGCTGAAACATTTTGCTGTCAACAACCAAGAGACGTGTCGCAATGGCGTCGATGCACGGCTTAGTGAACGAGCTTTGCGCGAGATTTACTTGAAAGGGTTCGAGATTGCAGTCAAGGAGTCACAACCTTGGACCATTATGTCATCCTACAACAAGATAAACGGAACCTTGGCAAGCGAAAATTATCATACCCTGACGGAAATCCTTCGTGATGATTGGGGCTTCGAAGGTTTTGTGATGACAGACTGGTGGGCCGAGGAGAATGGTGCTCGTCAAATAGCAGCAGGCAATGACTTGCAGATGCCTGGTACTCTGCATCAGTATGAGGAGATCTACAATGGTGTGAAGGATGGAACGTTGGATGAGAAGACGCTTGATTTGAGCATTTGTCGTATCATGAACATCATGCTTAAGACACCCACCTATCGCCATTATGCTTATAGTAATAAGCCTGACCTGGCAGCACATGCCATGGTAACTCGTCAGGCAGCTACCGATGGTATGGTTTTGCTCAAGAATGCTCAGAAGAGCCTGCCTCTTGATGGCAAGGCTCGAGTGGCACTCTTTGGCACTGCTTCGTATGATTTGCTTGTGGGCGGTTCAGGTTCTGGAAATGTGAATCGCAAGTATAAGGTTTCACTCGACGAAGGTCTTACGAATGCAGGCATCGAACTTGAGGACAATCTTGCCAAAGTTTATACCGATTATACAAGTGCCGAGCGAGCCAAGATGCCTGCTGAAAATTTCTGGGCTGTCCCTGTAATTCCCGAGATGCCTCTCGACAAAGCTTTGGTCAAGAATGCTCTCACGAAATCCACTGTCGCCATCTTGACGCTCAGTCGTATGGCAGGTGAAGGAGGAGACCGACATGTTGACAAGGGTGACTATTTGCTTAGCGATGTTGAGGAGCAGAACCTCAAACTCGTTTGTCAGACGGCTCATGCCATGGGAAAGAAGGTCATCCTCGTTCTAAATATGGGAGGTATCGTGGATCTTACCCAGTTCGTGGCTCTGCCCGATGCTATCCTCCATGCTTGGATGGGAGGACAGGAGATGGGCAATTCGTTGGCTGATGTTCTGACAGGCAAGGTAAACCCGAGTGGCAAATTGCCTTTGACGTGGGCACTCCGATACAGCGATTACCCTTCAGCCGGCAACTTCCCGCTTTCGGATGGTGATTCTGCATACGTGCGTTACGCTGAGGATGTGATGGTGGGCTATCGTCATTTCAACACCCAAGGCATCAAGGTCCTCTATCCATTCGGATATGGGCTTAGTTACACCACATTTGCTTACAATAATCTAAAAATAGATGTTTTAGGCGAACAGATCAAGGTTTCGGCTGTTATTACGAATACTGGCAAGGTGGCAGGACGTGAAGTAGTTCAACTTTACGTGGGCAAACCTTCTGTTGATGGTCTCTTGATGCCAGCTAAGGAACTCAAGGCATTCACTAAGACCAAGCTTTTGAATCCTGGTGAAACGCAGATGGTCGAAATGATTGTTCCTTGTTCAGAACTTGCTACATGGATGGAAACTGAAAACAAATGGAATGTAGCTTCTGGTGAGTACACCATATCGGTGGCCGCCAATGTCGAAGATGTCAGATTGAAAGGTGTTGCAACATTATAATTAATAAAAATATGAAAACTATTACCAACGGAATCATTTCCATTCAGGTGGCAGAGCATGGCGCTGAATTGTCATCTCTTGTATTGAATTCTACCGGTCGTGAATATCTTTGGCAGGCTGACCCCGCTTTCTGGAAACGTCATTCGCCAGTTCTTTTCCCCATCGTCGGTTCGGTTTGGAATGGCGAATATCGCAGTGCAGGTCCTAGTGCTGCAACGGATGCTGAGCCTCAGACCTATAAGTTGGGCCAACATGGTTTTGCACGCGACATGGACTTCACGCTTCTCAGCGACACTCCTGATGCCGAGGAAAATCCCCAGCTGATGTTCGTGCTGGAGTCGAACGAAGAGACCTTGAAGAAGTATCCTTATGCTTTTCGACTTGAGATAGGGTATAGATTAGTGGGTTGTGCAGTCGAAGTGATTTGGCGTGTTATCAATCCCGACAAGAAGAACGAACTGAAGTTCCAGATTGGAGCGCATCCTGCCTTCTATTGGCCGTTGTTGAGCAATGAAGATGTGGCAGCAGGGGTCGAAAGGCAGAACGAAGTGCTGGCTCAAAGTACAGCACGCGGATTCTTCAAACTCGGCAATGAAGCTACTACCTTGCAAAAGAGTGTCATCACCGAGAAGGGATGCGTCGATCCTGCACAAGGCGCTGCGGTCCAGACAGAGGAGGGCGGCTATCTGCCTCTTACCACGTCCTCTTTCGATCAGGATGCGCTCATCTTCGAGCATAGTCAGACTCCTAATGTGACATTGTGCGATAACGACCGCAAGCCGTATCTTACGCTCAAAAGCAAGGCTCCGCTCATGGGACTTTGGTCGCCCCCAGGAAAGAACGCTCCTTTCGTCTGCATCGAACCCTGGTACGGACGTTGTGACCGTGTGCATTATGAAGGCACGTACGAGGAGAAGGACTGGATTCAAACACTTGCTCCATCGGGCACATTCGAGGCAAGATACCAAATTGTGATTGAATAAATCTCAAAAAGGTACGAACGCTATTCTTTAATAAGTTAAAGGCAACTCAAAAAAATTGAGTTGCCTTTCTTTTTCATTTGATCTTAAATGCTGCAAAATACTCTCCGTGGCGGAGGTAGAGGATGCCGTTGTCGATGGCCATGTGAGCCCAATAGGGACCGCTGCCCTTGGCAATGCGGAACTTGCTGACTACATCAAACTTGGTGGGTGTGGGATTGACCAGTCCTACGTATCCGCGGCGCTCGTCGTAGATGAAGAGCTTATTGTCGGCTGCGATGATGGAGCCCTTGCCGGCACCACCTGTCCATTTCTCTTCGTAATTGGTTTCCCCGGTTTCCCAATCGACGCAGCACCATGCGCCATCATTGTTGGTGATCCAGTTGGAACCATAGATTTTCCCATTCACAAGCACATAGCCTCCGTGGTGGGTGTCGAGGGTCTCAGTACGCCAGGTAACTTTTACCTGCTTCAGGTCATCGGACAACTGGAGTTGGAAACCGTTGATGTCGTAGCCGTGGCAGAAGAACAGTTTGCCGTCGTGATAGAGGGCGGAGTTTGGCGCAATGTTATCCCATCGCCCCTGCTTGCCACTGTAGCGGGGACCCCAGTTGTCGAACGTCCATTCTATCTCGCCATTGTCGGGATTGACTCCAACTACAGTCTGCGAAGTGGAACCTACAATCTGGCGCTTGCCTTTATACTCGATCATGATAGGCGACACGTAGCCCGACTTGTCACCAATGGCACGTGTCTTCCAGATTTCCTTGCCGGTGTTGCGGTCAAGAGCCACCATCGTAGTCTGGTCGCCGCATGGGGTGTAGATCACCTTGTCGTCATAGACCAACGGGCATTCCGATGTGCCCCAGTTGCCCGTCTTTCGTTCGAATTTTGTGCCGCCATCAACCTTCCAGACGATGGAGCCGTCGGCGGTGTTGATGCAAACGATCTCACCCATGCCGCTGATGACGTAAGCCTTGCCGTCCATCACAGCCGGTGTGGTGCGGGTCTCTGGATAGGACTGCTTCCAGGGGTGACCATAAGCGACGGTGTACAGGCGTTCACCCTTGAGGTTGTAGCAGTTGAGTACTTCCTGGTCCTCATCGGCATTCAAGCCCGTGAGATAGATCCTGTCACCCACCACGAGGGGCGACGAATAGCCCTTGCCTGCATCGCTGGTCTCGAATACCATCTCGGGGCCATTGGCAGGCCATTGGTTCAAAAGCCCCTTGTCGGGATAATAGCCATTGTGGGCGGGGCCACGCCATCCATAGGGTGTGACCTGTGCCAGAACTCCTGTGCAAATACCTGCACTCAGGAGCGTTGCTGCGAAAAGTTTTTTCTTCATACGCATTGTTTATAAATTGGTGAATATTCTATTGCTTGATGTTGTAGGCGACGAGTGCTGTTCCATGCCTGACGTAAAGCACCCCGTCGAAGATGGTGGGATGTGAGAAGCAGGCCCCCGATCCATCGGTGATGCGAAACTCGCTCACGATGTCAAGTTTCGCAGGATTGATGCGGGCAAGACCCATGGTGCCGCGTCGTTCGTCGAATAGGTAGAACATGCCGTCGGCCATAATGAGCGAACCGCGACCTTTGCCTCCGGTCCAAGCCTCGTGGTAGAGCACCTTGCCTGTCTCGATGTCGAGGGCGGCCCATTTGTGCTTGTCGCCCGTGCTGCCATAGACGATGCCATCGATTTCAATCATTCCACCCATGTAGAAGTCGATTTCCTTGTTCTTCCAAAGCAACTTGACCGACGAAAGGTCATCCGCCATCTCGTACATGGTGCACCCATGACCGTCACCCAGACTGACGAGGAGTTTGCCTTTGTAGAAAACCGGGCAATTGATCATGGCGTTGAGCCATTTCTTCACCTCCTGACTGGGTATCCATTGGTCGTCGCTCCAAACCATTGCACCCGTTTCGGGATCGATGCCGAAGATGTGCAGCTCGGTGCCTCCGATGATTTGCCGATGTCCGTTCCACTCGACGATGCGCGAAGTGCAATAGGTGGCAGGATCGCCAAAGCCCCGTGTCTCCCAGAGCACGTCGCCCGTCATCTTGTCGAAGGCAGCCATGCAGATTTCCTTGCCGCAAGTGGTGACAACAATCTTGTTGCCATCTACGAGGGGATGCTCGCAGATGCCCTGGTCATTGGGTGTGAGTCCATATTTGTTCCAATAGTCAATCTTCCAGCGAATCTTACCATCGGCGCGATTGAGGCAGACCAGTTCGCCCATGTTGCTGACCATGTAGAGGCGGTCATCGTCGATGACGGGTGTGGAACGTGTCTCCTGGAACGACTTTGTCCATGCGCGCCCGTAGGTTACTTGCCAGACCTTCGAGCCGTCCAGTCTGAAGCAGGTCAGTTGCTCTTCCTGCTCGTCTTCGGTGAGGCCAGCTGTATAGATGAAACCGTCGCTGACCAATGCGCTGGAGTTGCCCTTTCCGGCATCGTTGACCACCCACAGCTTCTGAGGGCCTCCATCGGGCCATTGTTTCAGGAGGTTCTTCTCGTTCGAATAGATGCCGCAATGGTTGACACTGCGGAATGTCACCAGTTGGGCGGGAAGACCCAGGACGACGCACATCATGATGATGATTAAAACCACTTGTTTCATATCAGTATTTTAATTGTCAATTGTTAATTGTTAATTGCCAAATGGATTGACTTATCATATACTTGATGCCGAAACACAATAGGAAACCGATTGCAGCGAGCACAACCAAACCTAATAACAGCGTAACTGGGCCTGCCCCTCCCACGTTGGCACTGATGCTAATGACCGAACCTATGGCACCCACCGCAACGGCATAGAGAGGGACAATAAGGTTTTCGCGCAACAAAAGTTGCCTTATCAGATCTTCGCGAAAACCCATGGCACGATATTGTCCGATGGTCGTGGCCTGCGCCGTGAGGTTCCTACGCACCACGATCATGAGGCTGAATATGCCCAAAAGCAGTCCAAGCCCGCCCAGTGTCAGGAAGATGATCAGATAGGTTTCGGTCACTTCGAAGAACATACGGATGCGTTCTTCGGCAGTCTGAATGCTGAGGCCGTATTCGTTCATGGCAGTCGATAGTATCTCGGCAGCCTCGTCGGGGTGGGATGATGTCATCAGCAAAACTTCCACACCAGTCTCCTTGGGCCACAGACGACGGAAATCGTCATCCGACATAATGGCATTCCCATGAAAGATCCCCGTAGGATATGAGCCGGCTATTAGCACAGATACATTCTTACCCGTTTCGTCCAGATAGATGAGTGTATCGCCCACCGTCTTCTTCAGGCTCCATAAGAGGGCTTCCTGGTCGATGTAGAGTTGGGGGAGGGTTGAGGAGTTTGAGAGGGTTGAGGGGGTGAGTCCAAAAGATTCCATGCAACCGAGGTCAACGCCGAGCACGGTAGGTGTGCTGACCTGATTGAGATTGAGGCAACTGGCTTCGTCCTCAGTGTGACGCATGAAGGCGAGGAATCGGGTACTGTCGGGCAACGACTGGAGTGACAGTTTCTGACGTACCGAACGATTGTTCAGATCATATTGAATGGGTACACGGCTATCGATATAGAATTGATATCCACCCGTTGCTTGGACGGCACGGCTGAAATCGGGTCGGTTCAGTCCCACGGCAAAAACGGCAAACACGCCCAGCGAGAGTGCCCAATAGGCCAGCAAGTGATGTTTCCGTGAGGCGCCGACCGAAAGCCAGGTCATGTTCTTCCGATTGAATGGTGTGCTGTCCGAAATCTTACGCTCCATGTACTGGTTGAGGAATATTCCTCCCAGGAGAATCCACAATAGTCCGCCGATGATGAAAAGCACCATGTTATGGAGCCAGATGAAGTTGAGGACGATGAGGATGGCGGTGAGGAGGAAGAGCAGCGTGGAGAGTCGAGAGTTGAGAGTGGAGAGTCGGGAGTTTAGAGTTGAGGGTTGAGAGTTGGGAGTGGCGGGATTGGAGTTTAGAGAGGAGGCCCCTTGTTTGAGTTGCGACCTCAGAACCTGCCAAAGGACGAGGGCACAGAGGAACAATCCTCCCAATGTGCCGACAAGGAGCGTCAGCGGCTCGATCTGCAGGGCAAAGCCTTCGGTATGGGTGGCTCCGCTCCACACGTTGCCCAACAGCCAAAGTGTCAACCCTGAGTACGCCACGCCTGCCACGGCTCCCAGGGGAGATGCAATAAGCATCACGCCGAATGATTCGCGAAACAGGTCGAACCCTATCTTTCGGGTGCTGAATCCCAGTTGTTGGTAAAGTGCTATCTCACCCCCGCGCTGTGCGAACATCCCTGCCAGTGTGTGCTGCATCAGCAGAATGGCTGCAAGAATGATGAAGAAACCCAACGCGAGAAACAGTCCGGCAAAATCGACTCCTCCTGTTGCCCCTTTCACGCCTTGGGCACGCGGATGATTCAGAATCACACCGGCATCGCCGGGCGACAAGCCGACATCGGGGCGCGAAGCGAAACGCAGGGCGGTGGCACAACCGAAGGAATTGCTCCAGTCGGCACCAACAGCTTCGTACGAAACGATCGCCTTGGGCGTCTGCCTATGTGCATACCAATAGTCCTCATCCTCCTTCAGCACACGATTCATGTCGATGGGCAGGTCGCTGTCCCAGTCCGTACAACTCTCCACATGGGTCAGCCCGGGGAACTCTGCCATGAGCAGACTGTCACTGCCCAGCGATGCGAGGGGGACAATCCGTTTCACCCGCAACATTCGGTGTCTGGTGTCGAGGGTCTTCAGTCGCTTGGTGACGAAATATTCCATCCCGATGGAATCGCCTACCGTGACATTCAGGCGTGCTGCCGCATAGTCCGCGAGAATCACGTCCTGCCCGTCAAGGCGTTCGCCCTGCCATTCTTCCACCGCAGTCACAAAGGAGTAGGGGATGGTGTCGCGTTCACTCGCGAGGCTGTTGACAAAATAGGAGAAGTAGCGATGGGATGGTGTCGAGGTGCTGAGGTTGTCCACGATGGCTTGGGCGATGAACACGCCGTCGCAGGTGAGCGAAGAGTCGGTGACGTGGATGCCCGAAGTTTCGGGAGTCCAACATGCTGCCAACTGCTCATTGCTGATGTTGTTGTCGGCAAGGACAAGATTGATTTTCCCTTCCAGTTCCATTTGTTCGGCAAGGCAGCGACGGTCGATAAAGACGTTCAGGGGCAAGGTCTGCTCGTTCCTTAGCAGCAGGTTACCCCCTTCGTCCACATTCTTCACGCCAACGACATCGACGCGCATCGTGGTAGCATAACTTTTCGTCACGAAAAGACTTCCCGAAGGAATCAGGTTGTGGGAAGGGAGATGAAGGGTGAGTGTCGAGAGTTTAGAGTTTAGAGTTGAGGGTTTAGAGATAAGTGCCGAGAGATGAGGGCTCAACATTACCTCACCTGGTTTCAACGAATCGTCATCGGTGCCCCATACATAGACAGGAATCAACTTCTCTCCAACCGATACGAAGCCGTCGGTCAGCAAATAACCCCGTGCCTGGTTCAACAAAGGATGGTCTGTCAGTGCCTCGTCCAGAAAACCCGTACCACTGGTGATGACAGTCTCCGTGTTGCCCAAACGCTCACTGACCCGTCGCACAAGCGTACCACGCACCGAGTCGCCCAGTGACAGGCTACCCGTCAGCACAGCCGTCATCAGGATGACAGAGAGTGCCACCAGACGATAGACACGCTTGTAGTGTTTCCTACTTTGTGAAGCGAGGGAGGACATAATTCAAAAAGTACCTTTATCCAAACGATATGTCTTGTGGGCAGAGCGGGCCATAGCTGCAGAGTGGGTAGCCATGACGATGGTGGTATGCAGGTGTTCGTTCACCTGTTGGAACAATGATGCGATGGTTTCAGCATTTGCTGCATCGAGTTGTCCCGTAGGTTCGTCGGCCAACAGGATGGAGGGCTGGTTGATAAGGGCGCGGCAGATGGAGACACGCGACTGTTCACCTCCCGACAGTTGTGTGACGCGACTGTCTTTCAGCCGAAGGATGCCCATGAACTCCATTAGTTCTGTTGCACGCTGCTGTTCTTCGTCGGTTGATACCGATTTGGTGGCAAGGGTCGGGAGCAGAATATTCTGCCAGGCAGTGAACTGGGGCAAAAGGCGATGGTCCTGATAGACAAAGCCTATCACCTTGTTGCGAAGACGACAGATTTGCGGAGTTACCATCCCATCGGCAGAGACTTTCACCTCTTCTCCTGCAATGACGAGGCGTCCCGCGTCGGGTGCCAGCATCGTACCCAGTATTGAGAGGAGCGTGGTCTTTCCCGAACCCGACTCACCAGTGATGGCAATGAATTCTCCTTCGCCCACATGGAGCGAAAGGTTGTCAAGTACGGTCAGCACGCGCTGTCCGTCGGCATATCGTTTGATAATATTCTCGAGTACTATCATATCCAATAACTATTTACCCAAAGCATAGCAAAGTTCCCCGGGTGGTCAAGATATAGAAGCGACCTTCGACGATGGCTGGCGAAGCCACAATGGGCTCACCTGTCTCGTAGTGCCAAAGTTCGGTGCCGTCCTTCGTATCAAACACCGACACATGGCCGTCCTTCGTGCAAACCAGTACCTTGTTGCGGGCTACGAGCGGCGAACACTCGCCTGTTGGGCCACGCAGCATCTTCTTCCAGCGCCGACTTCCCTGTTTGCGCCCGATACAACTGATAGTTCGATCTCCGGTCAGGACAAAGATGTCGGCTCGGGTAATCGTGGGCATCGAAACCATGCCACCTTCCTGGTCCTCGTTCGAACCCGCTGCATCAAGCATCTTGCGATGACTCACGATCGTACCTTCGTCGAGCGTTATCTCATAGACCGAACCGTTATAGTCACAGGCATACGCCACGCCGTCGAAAATAGCAGGTGAGGCTGGCATGTAGCTGTCGAGTTCGAGTGAGTCGGTCACTGTGCCCGTGGTGACATCGACCACACGTACCCATGCGTCACACCCTCCGAACATCATGTATTTCTTCCACACGGCAGCAGTACCATTGATGTAGTAGCCCGTTTCGAATCGTTGCAGCTCCTTGCCCGAAGTGACGTCCAGCGTGTACATGCTGCCATCGTAGCTGCCCACCAGCAGCCGGTTGTCAGTCAGGTTGGGCGAACCAGAGATCTGTCCCATGGTTTCGAAGTCCCAGATTACCTGGCGGTTGTCCAACGACAGGGCATTGACGCGTCCGTCTGTTCTTCCTGCAAACAGCATCGAGTCAACGATGATGAACGAAGCCTCAATCGTGGTTCCAAAATCGTAGAACATTGCAGAATCACCTTCAGCCGAAAAGCGCCGCAGACACCCTTTGCGGTCGAGGGTAAAGATCCAGCCATCCTTCACGATGGGGGCTGCCACCGTGCGTGTTTGCGACGTGACGCTCCACAGCAGCCGGGGATCATCGGGCAGGGCACGGTCGGTATATCCGCACAACGACTGCGAACCGCGCCCCATGGTCCAGTCCTTGCCTCCAGCCTCATGGGCTGGCTCATTCATCGACGTGCACGCGGCGCACAAACAGAGCACCAGTGGGACACAGTTCAGCCAACTTTTCATCGACGTTCATTTTATTTTGTTCAGGAATGACAACCTGCATGTCGAAACCACGACCTTCGAACGTAAAACCATTCGAGGAATTATAGACACACAATCCGCAACGGATGCACTTTGCAGGTTCGTAGTACAAGCGTCCGACAACATGAATCTGATCCTTTACGGGCAGGCGGGACGATAGGCCATAGCGTGGCGATCGGATGTTGGCTGCTGTGGCACATTCACGCAACTTACAGCCATCCTTGCCTTCGCAGGCACAATGCAGACAACGTGATGGCTGGGTATAATGCTGACGCAAACGTTCCTTCTCGGCTTCGGTGTAGCGACCGAGTTTCGAAGAGAACAAGGAACGGGAACCGCTCTTAACCTCTCTTAACCCTTCTTCACCCTTCAAACCGCTCAAACCCTTCAACCCTTTCAAACCCTCCTCAGCCAACTCGGTCAGCAATCTGCGAATATCCACGCTCTTATCCACGGTGCGACGCCTGCAAGCCTTCTCGCAAGGAGCCTTGCAGTCTGCGCAAGGCAAATTTCCAGTATCGACTGCTGGTGCAAGAATCGAACGGGCCTCGTCGATCTGCCCTCGGTCCAGATAAAGCAGTACCCGTGCCACGTCAATCCTTGCGGGACAAACTATCGTGCAAGGAGCCTCGCAGTCGGCACGATGGTCGCTCAACAGCAGTTCGAGCCCCATGCGGCGCATTGCCGTAACATCGTCCGACATGGTGTCGATGCGCAGCCCTTCGGTAGGATATGTGGCGCAACTGGGAATCATCTGGTCGTCGGCTTCGTTACGAACCATGCACACCATACACGACGGCTCGTGCTTTGCTTCCGGGGCATAGCACAGTGATGGAATCGCGTACCCTGCCTCGCGCAGCTCTTCGATGAGCAGGCGTTGCCCGCTCACTTCCAGTTCTTTGCCGTTAACTATTATCTTCATTGTCTTCTATTTTCTAAGAGATTCTAAGAGATTCTAAGGGATTCTAAGGGATTTTTAGGGACGTATGTTTCTTGGGTCCCATTCTCTACAGGCGATACTAACGTCCCTTAATATCCCTTAATATCCCCAAATATCCCTAAATATCCCTTCGAACCTTTTTTATCGCCATGTAATCGCACTCGTCCACACAAAGGCCGCACTGTGTGCATTTTTCAGGATCGATTACATGCTTCTGGTAGGGAGTATATTCGATGGCGCCCGATGGGCAGGTACGTGCGCATTTGGTGCAACCGACGCAATCGTCGCTGATAGCCAGCCTTACCATCTCCTTGCACGAACCCGTGCGACAAATTCCCTCCACGTGTTCCTCATACTCCTTGCGGAAATAGCGCAGGGTGGAAAGCACAGGATTGGGGGCGGTTTTTCCAAGTCCGCATAAGGCTGTCCGTCGGATGCTCAGTGCCAGCTCTTCCAGTCGGTCGATGTCGTCCAGCGTGGCTTTTCCTGTTGTAAGTCGGTCGAGGATGTCGAGCATCCGACGGATGCCGACACGGCAGAACGTACACTTGCCGCACGATTCCCCACAGGTAAATGCCGTGAAGTAACGAGCTACATCGACCATGCAACTGCTCTCGCTCAGCACCACCATTCCACCCGAACCCATGATGGCTCCCATCTGGTTCAAGGCATCGAAATCGACTTCTGCATCGCACAGTTCAGCAGGTATGCATCCACCCGACGGACCGCCTATCTGCACCGCCTTCAGGCGTTCGCCACCTTCCACGCCGCCGCCAATCTCCTCGACAATCTGCCGTAGCGTTGTGCCCATGGGTACCTCGATGAGCCCGCCATGATTGACCTTGCCCGCCAAGGCGAACACTTTGGTACCTGGGCTGCCTTTTGTGCCTATCTTGGCAAACTCGTCGGCTCCATGACGGACGATGTAGGGAATCTGGCTCAAAGTCTCGACATTGTTGATCAGGGTGGGGCGACCATTCAAACCCTTCTCGGCTGGATAGGGCGGTCGGAGGTGTGGGAATCCGCGACGACCTTCCATCGATGCGATGAGAGCCGTTTCTTCGCCGCAGACAAATGCTCCTGCTCCTTCGAACACGCTGATGTCAAACTCGAAGTCGGTGCCGAACAGATGCTGTCCCAGCAGACCCTTGCGCCGACACATGTCAAGTGCCTTGCGAATACGGATGACAGCCTGGGGATACTCGGCACGTATATAGAACACGCCCTCGCTTGCCCCAACGGCATAACCTGCCAGTGCCATGCCCTCGATTACACGCAAGGGATACGACTCGAGCAGGATACGGTCCATGAATGCGCCCGGGTCGCCTTCGTCGCCATTGCAGATCACGATGGGTCGCCCTTCGCCCCGAGCCACCAGCTGCCACTTTCTGCCCGTGGGGAAGCCGCCGCCGCCCCTGCCGCGAATGCCGCTCTTCAGGACTTCAAGGGTTACCTGCTGGGGCGACATGCCGGTCACCGCCTTTCGGAGTGCCTCAAAGCCACCTTGCGAAACGTATTCGTCCAGGTCAAGCGGATTCAAGTGGCCGAATCCCTCGGTTGAGATGCGGTGCTGTCCGCCCAGGAATGTGTTGATGCTCGCTGTACGTTCCTTCTCGGGGATGTAGAGGGGGTTATCCCAGGTCTGGTCGGTGTGGAACATGTCAATCTGGTTGAGCAAGGCATTGCGCCAACGGCGCAGGCGGCTCGACGGGCTGAAGTGATGGAGCAGAACCTCCTTCACCTCGTCGGGCTTGATGTTGGGATAACGCACGATGTTGCCATCGGGTGTAGCCACGTCGATCAGCGGAACCTGGTTGCATGTTCCGACGCATGCGATGGGTTTGATTCGCACATCGATGCCCAACTCCCTGCAAGCTTCGACCACGGCAGCCCGCACTTCGGCTGTTCCGCTTGCCTGGCAGCAGTTCTCCATGCCCAGTCGCACTTCCCCCTGGGCCTTGTTTCCGTCATCGTCGGCGTCCTCTTGCTCCTGGCTGGCGGTCATCGCTTCAAATTCATCGAGCACCTCGCGCACCCGTCCGGGCAGTACCCGGCCGAAAATCCTCTGGTCGATCTGCACCACGGGTGCCAGTGCGCAGCATCCCAGGCATGCCACCTTTTCGATCGAGTATCGGCCGTCGGCTGTGGTGATGCTGTCGTCGGCAAGTTGAAGTTCACGCCTGAATGCATCATAGACGTTCGAGGCACCCTTCACGTGACACGCCGTACCGATGCAGACCTTGATGATGTGCTTGCCATAGGGGACCATGCGCAACTGCGAGTAGAAGGTTGCTACGCTGATGAGCTGGGCACGGTCGATGGCGGTACGACTATAGATGCGCTCCATCGCATCGGAAGGCAGGTAGCCGAACTCCTGCTGAATGGCTTGCAGCAGTGGGATGATCTTTTCCCGACGCGTGCCTATCCTGTCGATGATGGCATCCGTAGTGCGCCCGATTGCTGCTGAGGTTCGTTCGTTGTCCATCGTCATTGTTTTGTTACGCAATAGAGTGACTCATCCGTCCGGACCACCATCATGCCGTCGGTAAAGGCAGGGGTGGCAAACGTCTTCTCGCCCGTCTCGAACGATGTAATCAGGTCGAACGTTCGGGCGGAAAAGACATATGCCTTGCCGCTGTTGCTGAACAGATAGACCTTGCCCTCCACCACCATGGGCGAAGAGTAGAAGGGCGTCTCCAGGTCATGTTCCTTGCGCAGTTCGCCGGTCTTGGCATCGTAGGCACAAACCATCCCATAACTCGTGGCACAAAACACCAGGTCGCGGGTGGCAGCGAGGCTCGAACATTCGGGCAAGAAGTCGTTCGCCTCCCAAAGCACCTCACCCGTGGCTCCGTCGATGGCTACACACTTCGAATACTCGCTGGCACCGAACACTATGCCTCCCGCCGACGTCGGGCTCGACCCCACCTCACCCGTCATGCACTCCACGCGCCAGAGTTGTTCGCCGGCATTCAGGCTATAGGCCGTGATGGCAGGGTTGCCCATCACCACCAATGCCGACTTGCCGCCCAAGGTGGCGACGATGGGTGAACTCCACGAAATTCGGTCGCCCGCGCTCTTGTTCCAGATTGTATTTCCATTCTTGGCATTCACCGCCATGATCTGGGCGTTCGAATTGTTCTGATATTGGATGAAGAGCCTGTTGCCCGACATCTGCAGCGAAGAGGCAAAGCCATAGTGGTTGTCGGGCAGTCCGATGTTCTTCGCCCACAATCGCTTGCCGTCCATGTCGGCACAGATCACGTCGCCAGTGGCAAAGATGGCGCACACCTCGGTGCCATTGGTTGCCACGGTGCTGGCTGCCAGTCCTGTGTCGTCGTTCACCTTTGGCATGGCGCTGGGCGAACCTGCTATGCCATCAGCCTTCAGCGTCCATCGGAGTTCGCCGGTCCACACGTCATAACAGTAGAGTTCTCGTGCCTGATCGTCGGCGCCGGTGATGAAAATATTGTTCCCAGTGATGACAGGCGAATTAAAACCATGTTTCGGTATGGACGATTGCCAGCGGATGTTCTTCTTCGTTTTCAGGTTCCATGACGTGGCAATACCCCTTGCCGCCGACGAGCCGCTGGAATTATTGCCCCTGAAGGCTCTGGATGCGATGTGAAGTGTAGGCAATGTGTCGGCTACCTCGACAGTTTCAGCTGTCTTTATGCTGTCGATAGATTCCACCATTTTTGCCGTGTCGAGAGGCAAAGCTTCGGCTATCTCTTCACTCGGCTGAGGGTCGTTGGTTGGCACTGCTTCTGCCAAACCTTCCTGTGGCTCAGCTGAGGGGCCCTTGTCTTTGGACGAAGAGGCATTGAAATGCTGAAACGCCACGAGGGCAATGCACGCCAACGCCAAACCAGAGGCTGCCCAAGAGAGATACTTGCGTGCATGGCTTTTGGTCATCCACTCGTCGATAGGGTCAAAATCTTTCCCTGGTAACGTTTTCGCCTCCTTGTAGTAGAAGTTCAGACACGCAACCAGGACGAGAACCATACCGACAAGGAGATAGAGACCGGTTCGCAACTGGCTTTCCTGCACGAAATAAGCCTTGCGCGACAGCAAGTCGAGTTCCCTGATCTGCTGTCGCAATGTCTCATTGTCGCCGTTTGTCTCGTTCAGCGACTTCAAGGTCTCCATAACCTCCGACTCAAGCGGTGACACCTGCCTCATCTGGTAGTAGCTCGTACCCAGCATGGCTGCCAACGCTAAAATGAAGACGGCTGTGACTATGGCTATGTTACGATAGAGTTTCATGTTTGAGGGGTTTGAGGATATTTGGGGATATTTAGGGATATTAAGGGATAATAAGGGACGTTACCTTGTTTCCCTTCGGTCACGTCCGAGAGAAGCGCCTGTAGAGAATGGGACCCAAAAAACATACGTCCCTAAAAATCCCTTAGAATCCCTTAAAGTCCCTTAGAATCTTTAGAGATATTTTGAGGACAATAATTGAAGCACCTTCCGCATACGGTGCAGCGCGCCCCGTCAATCTCGTACGTCTTGCGCCCACGCTTCATCGACAGTTTCAGCAACTTGAACCCGAGGACGAACCCGATCAGAGCACCTGCAAGACGAGAGTAGGTCACATAATCGCTTCGAACGGCATCGACCTTGGCCTTCAGTTCGTCCATGTCGCCGCCCAAGGCATGGAAGGTCTCTACCTCCAATGGTTCCTCCAGTTCCGGATTGGCCTGCTGACGGAGCAGCAGTTCGTAGAGATATACATCCTTATGGGCAAGGCTCAATGCTTCGCTCTGCAATCCCAGGAGTGCAGCACCGCCAAAGGTCAGAACCGGGATCAGCACCGCCAGCAGGACGATACGCTTCACGCCCGCCTGTCGCCCCTCTTTTGTCCGACTTAACTGTGGCGCACGGATGGCATCTACGGGACAAGAGACGGCGCAGAGTGAACAGTTGATACATCGCTTGTCGGTGATCTCGAGTTTCTTCCAAGCCACCGTACTGAAAACGCTCAGCAAGGCTCCGTAAGGGCACAGGAACTGGCAGAAAGGTCGCCCCACAAACACCGACATCACCAGCAGGACGACGCCGAAGGTCAACACGCCGATGTCGCCGCCCAGACGGAAGATGCCTACGAACGGATCGAGCCGGCAGATGAGGAACTGGCTGCGCGTGGCGGCATAGAGGATGGTGAAGGCGAGATAAATCCAGGGAACCATCGACAAAGTGGCGGTCACGGCACGCGACAGACGGAAATACCTGACGTTGACCAGTTCCTGCAAGGCTCCCAGTGGGCAGACGCCTGCACAAAACACTCGTCCGAAGAGCAGCGCCGCCACAATGGGAAGCAGAAAGAGCAGCAGCACATACAAGGGCAGATGATAGCCGGGATTGACTGCAGCCGTAACGACATTCTGTATCGAACCCACGCTGCACACACATCCGCTGCGGAAGAATCCGAAGTACAATACCGAAACCATCGACATCGTGAAGATGATGGCGCGGCTTCGTTTCCGATAGGCTGCCCACACCACAAGCCCCATCATACCCACGAGCAGCACCACATCGACCACGTTCCACAGCTGTTCGTTGGGAACCCCGTGGACGATGTTGGGGTATTCGTATCCCGACGTGAAATCAGGTTTGGGGAAACGGGCGACAGCCGCAGCCGTCGCAAGGCCAAGGAAAAGCCCGAGAATGGTGGTAATCGTCTTACGCATGGTCTTTCAGCTTGTAGGCATCGTCGTAGGGAACGCGCTCGATGGCATCCGATGGGCAGACACGGGCGATGGCACATTCGTTGCATTGCTGGCAAAGGTCCTGGTCGATCTGCAGGAACAGTGACCCATTGCCAAACGAACTGCATCCCTTCACGCACTTGCCGCATCCGGTGCAAAGGTCCTCGTCGATGGTGTATTCGAAATAAGGTTCTTCGACAAACTCGCGTCGGATGGCACGGGTAGGACACATCATATTCTCGGCAGCCGTGTCGAGTTGCTTCACATTGGGGCGATAGTAGCCACCACAAAGGTCACAATAACCGCACACGAGATTGGCATGAAAGCACTTTACCGCCGAGACAGTCAGCACGCAGTCGGTTTCGCATCGTCCGCACTGTGTGCATTTGTAGGGATCAATCTGCCAGAAGACTTCCCCTTTGTTGCCCTTCGCCCTCAGCGCAAGCAAACCTCCCGACGCCAAGGCCACGCCTCCAGCTACGATCCGGCTGCACGAGCGCAGGAAGTCCCTGCGGTCGATAGGGCTCTTCATTTTATCTTTTTCCATCTTTCAAACTTTTTGAACCTTTCGAACTTCTCGAACCCTTAACTTATCTTCAGTGGACACGCTGTTTCGCACTGCTGGCATGCCGATGGTTGGCTGAGCCGCTTGTCGTATTGGAAAACCGAAACCTTGTTCCCTCCTGTCACGATGAGTTTGTCCTTCATCACACGGACGTCGTAGGCTTCATGTCCACGCCCCAATGCCTTGCTGTCGAGCAGCACGCTACGGAACTTGCCATCGGTACGATAACAGCTGATGCGCGGGATGCCTTTTTCGGATGTCAGCAGTTCCCCGTTATTGGCAGGAGTGAGTATGGCAGGGTTGCAACAACCGCTGAAAGCTCCCGCTTCGGCACCCGATTGGCCGAAGGAGGCAACGTACTCTCCGCTGGTCGTATAGCTTTCGACTTGATGACGGCCTGGGTTGGAGCAATAGATGAGGCTGCCGATGTGCGTAATTGCAAAGCAATAACTGGGCACGATGAATCCCCGGGGACTTTGGATAAAGCGTATCAGCGAGCCGTTAAGGTCGTATTGACAAATGTTCTTGTTGGAAGCATCGGTCACGAAGACGCCCTCCTGGCAAACCGTCAGGGAGCAATAGTCGGACTGCTCGCTGCAGGCATCCCACTCCCTTATCAGGTCTCCCTGGCGGTCATAGACCTCGATGCGCGTGGAAAACAGGGCATAGATTAGCCCATCGTGCAGCGTCAGGTCGCGCAGATCGCTGGGCGTGGGGAAGTTGGTCTGCAACTCGCCGCTCAAGCCATAGACCGATATGTTGTTGGGCATAGCCAGGTAGATGCTGCCCCCTACGACCTCCAAGGCACAAACTTCGTCGGGAACCTCGAATCCATACACCCGACGGAAAGGCGAAACAAAGTCTTCGTCTTCGTTGAGCAAAACCGGACCTTTCGTTCGTTTGGAGTCGTAGAAGAGCTTGTCGGGATGCTTGAACAAGTTCCAAATCCCGCGTCCAGCCACCGAGAGGATAACACCTCCAATGGCCAGCGAACCTGAAAGTTTCAAAAAAGTACGTCTATCCATTTATATAAATAACAATTAATAAATAACAATTAACAATGGGGGGAGTCGGCCTTGCAGCCTTTATTCCTCTTCGGCTATCTTCAGACACTTTATCATTCGGGAATCCCTGACCAAAAGCATCCCGTTGGCGTATGCCATGGGACCCCAGGCATCTATGCCCTCATCCATGATCCTTTGTTTGCGAAGGAGCTGCATCGATCGGTCGTTCAGCTGATAAACATACAATTCCCCATCTTCCTTGAGGGCAATGAGACGGTTGCCGATAACGATGTAGGGGCCCAGACCGAAACGCTCGTCGGCAGCGGAGGTCCAGATGGGTCGATGCAGGTCGCTGGGGGAATACATGACCAGACGTTCGCGCATGCCACCTCCATCTTTGGGCAGAATCGTGATGAGCGTGCCATGGTAGTTGATGGGAGTCTGCTGTTCGCTCGACATACCCGCGTTGGCCTTGTAGCTCTCTTTGATGGAAGCTCGCCAGGATGAACCCTGTCGGTCCACCTGGAGCAAAGCGCCTCCTGCCCCATAACCTGCCACGAGGATTATCTGATTCGGCGACAGCTGCATGGGAGAGGGAGCCACCACCGAAGGTTGCCAGTCGCTAGCACTCCACAGCAATTGTCCCCGACTTGCGGCTTCGGCCGAGACGCCACACACACCTCCGACGCCTATATAGACAAAAGTTGCCACGCCGTCCAAAGTCATGGGGACAACCGAGGAATGCGACATCTTGAAATGAACCGAGTTGGGAGTTCCCCATAACGTTTCGCCTGTCGCGGCATCGACACCCAGCATGAGGGTATCCTTGCCGGCAGGAGCCAGGATGAGCATGTCGCGATAGACCAATGGGCATTGTCCAGTGTACCAGAAAGGAATCTCTGTGCCAAAACGCTTCTTCATGTCGATGCTCCAACGCATCTGACCTGTCGTTTTGTCGCAGCACATCACATGTCCTTCGGGCCCAATGGTGACCACCGACTGACCAATGATGGCAGGGATGGTGCGCGAGAAGCCATGGTTGCGCTTCATGGGCACCCGGTACCACCTGCGCCACAATTGTCGGCCACTCTGGAGGTCAAGACAGCGCAGTGCATCCGAACTCAGTTGTTCGTCATAGTCGAGCACATAAGCCCTGCCCTCAGAAATGACGGGTGCAGCATGTCCCTCGCCAGTCTCTATCGACCACATCTCTCCGAAGTCACCCTCAAGCCATCGGATGCCCGATGAGGGAGTAACCTGATTGTTGTGATTGGCACCACGGAAACAGGGCCATTCCCCTTTGAGGCTCGAGGGCTGGGCTACTTCGTCCTGCATGAAGAACTCGCCTATCAGCACATCGTCGGCTGCCCTGACACGGCCAGCAGGACGGTGATCGGCTCCTGGATGCGACTCGGTGAAACGGGTTGTAGGGTCGTAGAGATACCAGGCAATGAGCAGACACATATAGAATGCGCCGACACCTGCGGTTATCCATCTGATCTTCTTGTCGTTCATTCGGTCATACCTTTTAATGCGTTCAACAGAAACAGGACGTTGTAGAGCTCCTCGGAATACCAGAGCCGGGCGAAGTAAAGCCCGATGGGCTCACGGTCATAGAGTGTGCCGGCCTTGAAACGTCGGTAGATATAGTCCCAACCTCGCTGTTGGGTTTCGTCGTAACGGCTCCCGAAATGGCTCAAGGCAGCAAGGGCGCGGCAAGTGTAAGTAACCTTCGACTTCACTCCCTTATTGCCACCCCATCCTCCATCATCGTTTTGGGTGTGCAGGATGAAGTCGATTTGCGATTCGGCCAGTTCGGTGGCCAATGGATGTCGGGCTGACATCAGGTAGTCGATGGCTGTTGCTGTGCCATAGACAGGCGCTTTTTCATCGTCGGCATCCTGATCGCCAAACCACAAGGGTACCCATCCACTGGAAATCGGATCGGTCGAATTGTGGGCCATCTTGCGCATCCAACCGAGCATTCGGTCGAAAGCCTTCTGCACATCGGCACGAAGCCCGCCTTCGAGCGAGGGGAGCCAAAGACCCATGGCAAGGATGGCATGGGCTGTGATGTCGGGTGAGCTGCGATCGAAAGGTAATCGTCCCCATCCCTTGCAGAAGGTTGGCATGCCGCCATCATTATTTTGGAGTCCCATCAGCCATTTCAGGCCTTCCTCAACCTCCCTGCAACATTTGCCTTGGGTAAGATGGTGTAGTGCCACCAATGCTGCACTGGTGTCGTCGCCATCGGGCACCGAACCGCTGAGGTCGCTCCATCCCCATCCGCCTGGGGCTGCTGCCGTGAATGGATGAACCGAGGTGGTTGCCATTCGTCTGATGAGGTCTGCGAGCTCTTGGCTCTTGGCTCTTGGCTCTTGGCTGTTGCAAGGGAGCACTTTGGCAGCCAAACTGGTGAGCCACGCCGACAGATTGGTGTCGATGGGCCATGATCCATCGTCGCGAACTGTAGCGACAAGGAAACTTGCACAACGCTGTGTCACCTCATGACGGCGGAAAGTTCCTTCGGCCAGACACATGCTGACGAATGCTGTGAGGGGAGCGGCTTCGAGGAATCCTCCATCGGCAGGTTGCATGCGTTGCAATACGCGCATTGCCCGAGGGACGAAGAGCCGGCGAATGGGAGAGAGCAGTCCTCCCTTCTGGTGCATCTGACAAATGCCAATGGCAATCAAGGCAGGAATGGCATAACTCACCACAGGCAGGTTGAGGAAGCGGAAGAACCGCTGAGGCAGCGTGGCAAGTTCGAAAGGGAAAGTAGGAATCTTCTTCCAGTCGCTGACCACACCAGCCAAGGCACACATCATGAGAATGGGAACGGAGAACGTCAAGTCGCGTCCATAATAATGAAGTACACCTTGAGCGAGTGCTTCCTCGCTGTCACCTCCCAGTTGGTTGTTGAGGTATTGACGCGACTCGAGAGGAGCCTGCCCGAGGGCATAGAGCGAGACATAGGAAAGCAGCGTGGCGGTCATATTCGACGGACTTTCCACACTGTCACCCCACGAACCATCGGCCTTCATGGTGGAAAGCAACCAGCGCGTGCCTGCCAGGATTTGCGGCTGATACTTTTCGGCATCGATGCACTTGAGGGCAAACACACTGACTGAGGTGGAGATGGCACTGCTCGAAAGCGCCCCTCTCCACATGCCGTCTTCCGAACGACTCTGCATAAGCCGCTCGAGGGCATCGGTCTGTATTTCCTTCAATTGGTCGATGTTCATGGGTGAAGTTATAATGATCCTAACGCCAACAGGCCATAAAAGACATATTCGACATCGCTGTAGTCGTCGAGCAGGGTGGGAGCAAAGCCTCCACTATCCAACCAATGGACTTGGATGAACTGTGAGGCATCGCCTTTGGGGGCATCGAGGAGACGGAGCGTGAACAGGGCCACAGATGTGCTCAAAAGGTCGGGGATTGGAGCTCGCTCACTGGCTCGGAAACCGCCTGTCTCGTCTTGTCGCTGCTGAAGCCATTCTACATAAGACTGGGAGGGCTTCATCCCCATCTGATGTTGCATTGACAATACACAACAGACAGCATTCGTAGTCCACGTTTTTTCGTCTTTCAACCCCTCAAACCTCTCAAACCCTTCAAACCTCTCACCTCTAGCCTCTCTTTCCAAAAAGTCGAAGAACTGTCCATAGATGGAATCCTTATGTCGGCTTTCAGGCACCGTGAGGTGCAATTTCGTGTGGATTAGTCGAATGGGATGGAAGACGGCTTGGAGCACTTCGCCAAACTGCCCGTAGTAGGGGTCCTCACAACCTCCGGCATTCATGTAACCATGGGCTGTCTTTTGCGAGGCAACGAAGGCTTGCACAGCCTTTTGTGCATCAGGGGTCATGCGTCGGAAACCTCTTAGTAAAGCCCGGTAAACCTTGAACAATAGCGGCGTCTTCATCCTAAAATCTTTTCTGTCACCTGATAGAGCAGGCGTTTCAATTCCACGACGTCTAACGGCGTGAGTGCATCGAGCGCCCGCTGATGGTAAAGGTCGGTGAGTCGCTGAAGTTCGGTCATTACCTCAGCGTTGGTCCACGTTGGGTGCTCGGTCTTCAATGCGAGTACAGCCGATGGGTGATTGCCGAAACTGCTGTCCTGACTGGCATCCTCAAGGTCGTCCTTCAGCTGGTAGGCTATGCCCAGGGCTTCGGAATAGGCCATAAGCATCGGACGGAGATGATTGTATCCCTGGGTGCAGGCGAGAGCAAGCATCAGCGACACTTCGAAGGCAGGCACCGTCTTATGGCGGAAGATGTTCATCACGAAGTCCATCGGGACGGGCGACTTGTCCCACAACAATTCCTTGCCTTGCCCCATGCACAGACGGACGTGCGCATCGCTGATGAGACGTATCAGTTCGGCATTACCCGTCAGGGCCAGTATGCGATAGCCTTGCCCGAGGAGGGCATCGCCCACATTGATGGCAAAGGCATCACCATAGAGGGCGTTGAGGGTGGGCTGACCATAACGGGTAAGGTCGCGGTCCTCAACATCGTCGTGGATAAGTGAGGCCTTATGAAAACACTCGACTGCCACCGCTGCACGATGCACATCGGCGGGCATTTCGGTCTTGCCGGTCAGCGCCTGCCACACAGCCGCAAGCAGGAAGGGACGCCAACGCTTGCCTTCGCCACTCATCCAGTCGAGGCAAGCTTGTTGCGTGGGATCGTCGATGGGTGGTAAAAGTTGTTCCAGCTCTGCCCGTGCGAACCACCGGCTCACCTGCTGATGGATGGTCTCGTGGTCGAGCAGATGGGGACTGACGCCATCGGACAGCAGGGCAAAGAGTTCCTCGACATAATCGGTATCGACATGGGTGTTGCGACAACCCGAATCGTTGAGGGCTATGGCCAGACCTGGCACAGCATGACGCACGAGGAGCGGAAATGCCTTTTCCAACGAATCGAGGCAACTGACACCAACGACGGCATCGACCACACGGCTCTCGATGAGATTGATGACCTGGGTAAATCCTTCGGCCACAATGCTCAGACCTCCCAGCTGCTCCACCTTGTCCTGCAGACGGGGTATGGAACAATTGCCGCATCGGCGGCAGAGCAATCCGTACTCGTCAAATTCGGCCTGGCACGCCTCCTGTCGGCTCAGGCATTTGGGCAACATCAGCAGTCGTCGCTCGTGAGGGATGGCTGCCACGATGGGCAGCCACAGCTGGTTGTGAATCTCGACCATCAGCCAGGGACGCATGTCGCGACAATCGGGATGATCGGCAGCAAACGCTTCGGCCAACTGCTCCAGTTCCTTGAGTGAAACCGGAGGACACAGATGCAGCGACAGGACAAATGTGCGCAGCGCCCTGCGCAGATGCATCCGCCGACCGAGCGTGGGTGGTATGTTATACTGTCGGCTCATTATCCGTAGGCACCAAACCCGAAGAAATAATTACGTTTCAGCCATCGATAGGGGCGGCTCAACTCGGCGATGTGCTCAGGCTCCATGTCGTGGCTGGGCAGAGGGGTCATCCGGACGTATTCGTCCATCGCAGTGCCACGTGTGGTGGTTTCGCGCACCGGATGCCTTCGCAGCAACTCGACCACACGGGCAGGATCCTCCATCAGGATACATCCGCGCGTAGCCTTTGCCGTGGCCTGGCGCATCGAGGCAAGGAACTCCGACTGGGCATAGATCTGGGTGATGTTGCTGGCATCGGCGTTGAGAAAATCGGTGGCCATCTGGATGACAGGACAGAATTCGACAGCACCCGAGGGGGAGATGTGATGACTCATGCCTGTGGCACCCGGGCACATGGCACGTCCCTCTTCGTCCCAATACACATCGATCAGGATCAGCGGTGCATCGCAACGCTCGCTGACCAGGAACTGACGAAGGCCCTGTATCTGCTCGTGCGACAATGCCTGCTCGGGATGAGCATCGGCTCCGACGGGCCGGTAGATGTAGTACCACAGGTAGGCAGCACCCTCACGAGCCACTCGCTCGATGTGCGTGCGGCTCACAAGCTCGTCGTAGTTGCTGCGACAGATGCTGGCAGCCACGCCGAACAGGAGTCCGGCCTTGCGGCAGGCGCGCAGTCCTCGGAGCGTGCGCTGATAGACCTCATTTGCCCTTCGGCGACGATCGCTTTCCTCTTCCAGTCCCTCGATACTGATCAGTGGGGTCACATTGCCGGCATCGCGAAGGTCGTGGGCAATCTCATCGGTCAGAAGCGTACCATTGGTGAAGAGCTGGAAGTAGCAGTCGTCGTGCCGCTTGAAGATGTCGATCAGCCCCTTGTACATCAGAGGTTCGCCACCCAGGATACCAAAGAATTTGGACCCATGGCGCTTGCTTTCGCGAATGATGCCGTCGAGCTGCTCCATGGTCAGGCTCTTTCGCCCGCCTCGACTTACCCAGCACCCGTTGCACGCCAAGTTGCAGGTTTCGGTGACCGAAATCATGTTGAAGGCAGGGAAGAAGGGTTCACCTCGCTGCAACCGCTGCTCGAAGCGATGCATATTCCACAGGTTAGGCCAGCAGAAATTCACACCGAACTTCCACAGCAGCCTGATGGGAGTCTGACGGAACACTCGCCACCCGATTTTGGCCAATGAAGTGTAGGCGGAAAGCATAGATGAGGGTTCTGAGGGGTTCTGAAGGGTTATGAGGGAAGTCGGATCGTAGCCATGTCGTTCTGTGAGCCAAGGAGGTGTGATGGCCCTCTGTCTTCCTAAGGAAGCCGG
>JAZQBS010000132.1:0-2486 GCA_045545875.1 Bacteroidales bacterium | reverse complement strand
TTATAACAGTGGTCGCATTCCCGCCTTTTATTATGGACTTTCGTTAAAGGTCAGACTCTAATGATGAAGCATCTCCTGAATATATATATAATGTGTGGCCTGGTAGTGCTGCTAATGAGCAGCTGTATCAAGGACGAGGACCTCAGCTACGAGTCGTTCGACGTCGCTGTGCAGATGCAGAATCCTGTCACGGGTGAAGGTATGCAGGGCATCCAGGTGGTGATGTCGACAACCTTGGGCAACGCTTGGCTAGCCACCACCGATGGTACAGGCTGGGCACACTTCACGCTTCCTGCCGGCATCTACGACCTTTCTGCTTCCGGACAATACACCGATGCGCAAGGCAAGGAATATGTGATGAACTGCAGTTCTTCGAACATCAAGGTCAATGCCGCCTCGCCGATTGTCGGTCAGGGCATGGTGCTGTCAATGGTGGCTTCGCTTCGTGGCAACCTCATCATCAAGGAACTCTATCAGGGTGGATGTCAGAAGGACGATGGTTCGGGAGCCTATTATTTCGACAAGTACGTTATTCTCTACAATAACGGACAACTGCCCCTCACCATCGCTCAACTAGGGTTCGGCATGGCACCTCCCTACAATGCCCATGCCAACAATGGCAACTTTGATGCCGAAGGAAGGCTCACCTATGCCGACAAGGGTTTTATCCCTGCCATCCAGGCCATTTGGCACTTCAACGACTCGCTGCATCTGGAAGGCGGGGAGGAGATTGTGATAGCCCTCAACGGTGCTGTGGATCATACGGTTTCCTATTCGAATTCGGTGAATCTGGGTCGGGCTGAATATTATTGCACCTACGATCCGCTCATCTTCACCAATACGAGTTATTACCCTGTTCCTTCGGAACTTATTCCTGCCAGCCATTATCTTTCGGCAGCATTCTATGGACAAGGCAATGCCTGGCCGCTGAGCCAACTCGATCCGGCGTTCTTCATCTTCTCCATCCCGGACGATGTAGATATCGATGCTTACGCCAACGATGCCAACAACATCTGGTATCACAACAACGTGGTTTCTGTCTCGGGCGCCTGTCTGCGCATCCCGACCGAATGGATTATCGATGGCATCGAGATGTTCTCCACCATTTCGACCAAGAATGCCAAACGTCTTACCGATGAGGTCGATGCAGGAGCTGTCTATCTTACCAACACGTTCGGCTACTCCGTACATCGCAACGTCGACGTGGCTGCAACGAAAGCCATTCCCGGCAATGAGGAGCTGCTGGTCTATGGATTAAGCGAGACACCCGATGCTTCGCAGGGCGTTGTTCCTGCCGATCCGTCGGGCATCCACGCAGAAGCCTCGGCCAAGCAGGGTGCATTCATCATTTATCAGGATACAAACAATTCGAGCAATGATTTCTTCGAACGCTATCAGGCTACTCTCCGCGATTAGTTTGTCGTGGACCCTTTGTCAGCCTCTTGCAGCACAAGAGCATTTCGAGGCCTTGTGTGACACGACGCCCTGGCTCTCCAGCCGGAACGTCGCAGGGCTCACTGTGCTTCCTGATGACGTTCGCACCAATTATGCCGAAACCTATTTCCAAAAGGATAATGGTGGTTGGGGAGATTATTATGCTTCGCCCGACAGTTATGAGTTCGGCGCCCGGACAGCCTCGTTCTATCGCGTCAACAGCCGACTTGTCCTGAGAGGCAACGTGAGTTATTCCAGCTTCCAGGGCAAGGATATGACGGGTTCGGTCTGGCTTGATCCCGATGACCAGCCTTTCGACATCGTCGAGATGGATCCGCAATTTGCCGGGACGAAGAACCGCGAGAAATATAACCTGATGGGTGGCCTCGGACTCGATTTGGGGCAGGTTTTTTCGTTGGGAGCACGTGTGGATTTCACTTCGGCGAACAATGCAAAGCGTCGCGACCTGCGTTCGCAGAACAAACTTATGGACTTGGAGGCCGGAGGCGGTGTCCTTTGGGCAAAAGGCATTGTTCAACTGGGCCTTTCCTACAACTATCGTCGCACAATCGAGGAACTGCTCTTCAAGACCTATGGCACCACGGGCATCTTCTATGCTTCACTTATCGACTATGGGGCATCGTTCGGCGTGAGCGAATACAGCAATGCGAATGGCCTGACCGACGAAGATGAAGAGCGTCCTATGCTTTCCGAACGTCACAGCGTGTCACTCCAACTTGGTATGGGCAAAGGTTCGACGAAGATGTTCCATGAAGGGTGGCTGGAATGGCGTGAAGGTTATTATGGCAAGCGTTCGCTTTTTACACCGGTCTTTATGGAACATTCGGGAACGGCTTGGGGCGTAGAAGGCAAGATTACCTGGCTGCAAAGACATGCCATAACTTATCGGGTTACGGGCAGCCATCTCGAGAACTGGCAGAACCTCTACACTTATGTCAATCAGGGAGGAGGCTTGAACGAGTATATCTATCACGGCCGGCTCAAGACACGAGGACAGCGAACGCTCGGTGCCGAGACTGGTTACAGATTCT